>JANOXZ010000141.1:0-9311 GCA_031418695.1 Synechococcales cyanobacterium VAR_35_metabat_10 | reverse complement strand
AAGCTATAAACAGTCAAACTCCAATATCCCGGCTTGTTTCAAGTTTCAAGAAACAGGCCGGAGTGGTAAATCGAGGTGATTGCTGATCAGTTTTCATCTGCCACCGATGCCTCTTCTACCTTCCGTTTGTACTCTTTGACTTCAGGAATATAGTCTTCTAGCCTCCAGCGCTGTATCTCTGGGTCGATGTATTTTTCGATGATGCGTTCCATCAATATCGCCATCTCGATCGGTCCCACACCTCCAGGGACGATCGTTATGAATTGAGGGATTCCAGTGGCACTCCGCGCAACATCGCCGTACTTTTGCTCTTTGCCATCTGCATCTCGCATTGGCACATATCCACCTTGACATCCTCACCGTCCAAAAAGAACAGTGATTCCCTATCAAGCAAACAGCGATAGCTGTAAGTCTTCTAGATGGGTTGACAGCTCAACGGGAACAGCCCCTAACGGGGTCTTACAATCCCTCCCTGTCCATTTAGAGTCGTGGACATGCCCTGCCCCGACTTTTGCTATATTCTTTGCCGCATTAGCATCTCTATCCTGGTGAGTGCCACAATTCATGCAGACTAATTCACGCACAGATAAATCCAGCTTGCCCCAGCGATAACCACAATCAGAGCACACTTGGCTAGTTGGTTCCCATCGACTGATAACCACAAACTCTCGCCCAAATTTCTCTGATTTGGCTTCACTCATTGTTCTGAATTCTCGCCACCCAGCTTGGCTAATAGCTCGACTGAGACAGCGATTCTTCAACATCCCACTTACGTTCAGATCTTCCAAAGCGATAACTTGGTTTTCGCTAACTACTCTGGTTGATAGCTTATGAATGAAATCTTTACGGGTATCAGCTTGTTTGGCTTTGAGCTTCGCTACCTTCAACCGCATAAATTCTCGACGTTTAGACCCCTTTTTCCGTTTACTCAAGCGACGTTGAGCGCGTCTGATTTTACGCTCTAATCGTGAGTAATCGGGGCTTTCCACTTTTTCCCCTGTACTAAGTACGGCAAAGGTTTTGATTCCTAGATCAATTCCCACTGATGGATTAACAGCAGGCTTGGATACCGGCTCAACTTCTACAACAAAACTGAGGAAATACCTTCCTGAGCGGTCTTTAATCACAGTTACCGAACTAGGTTCAGACGGTAATGGCCTAGACCACATAGTTTTGATTTTCCCGATTTTGGCCAGGTATACCTTACCAGCTTTGATAGAAAATCCACCTTTGCGATATCGTGCTGACTGTTGGTTATCCTTTTTCTTGAATTTAGGGAAACCAGCTTTTTGACCTTTGCGAGTGCCTTTGCAGGAACTGAAAAAGTTTTTGAATGCCGTTCCCAGATCAGCAATTGACTGCTGGAGTGGAATATTTGACACTTCGCTCAACCATTCTCGTTCCTCGGTTTGTTTAGCTTGGGTGATGCAGATTTTTTGTAGTTCGCTATTACTAGGGAACTTTTCAGACTGTTTGCACAATGCCAGAGCATCATTCCACACCACCCGACAACAGCCGAATACTCTAGCCAGAGATATGCGCTGTTGGTCTGAGGGGTAAATTCTGAACTGGTATCTTGCTTTCATCAGTCTAAAATAGATTAGTCTGCTTATAATATTATAAGTTAGCATGAACTATTTAACAACCATGTACCGTAAAGAAAGACACAGTATTACAGATCTTAAAATTCACTTGATCTGTGTAACGAAATATCGAAAATCTGTATTTACGGAGGAAAGTCTAGATTTAATCGAGAAGTCGTTTAGGGAGGTTGCGACCCAGATGGATTTCCAAATTCAAGAATTTAATGGTGAGGGGGATCATGTCCATGTGCTGATTGAATATCCTCCAAAACTATCAATATCTCAAATGGTGAATTCTTTGAAAGGTGTGTCCAGCCGTAGATATGGGCAAGCTGGCTATCAAAAGCCACACAAAGAATCACTATGGAGTCCAAGCTATTTTGCCATTTCAGTTGGTGGGGCAACACTGGAAGTTCTAAAACAATATATTAAGGAACAAAGCCGCCCTGGAACGGCGGGGCTTGAGTCCCAATAATTTTGGTCAACCACCAATACCTGTACTTCCGTCAGGTGTCTTTCATCCAAAATACCGGGCTGTCCTGTCACTGAGCAGCCCGAGCCTCGGCTCTCCACCCATCTAGAACTTCATCTAGAGAACGTCGCTTACCGCTAGCGGGTATATGTCTAACTCCTCCAATATGTCTAGTCCAGCCAATTTCACCCAAGACATCATAAATGTCTTCAATGTCTAAATTCCCTAAAACACTATTGAATTATTCATCTGTGAGTTTGTTATAAGTTGAACGCCCCATATATTTGAAATCATTGTCAAGAGGTGCATAGTGAAATTCATCTTCACCAACTGCGTCAAATCTCATGAACTCTCCATAATGCTTAAACCATATAACTTTCTCAAAAGAAATTCCCATTCCTCTTAGTACAGTTTCAAAAAGCTGATTAGCTGCTTTCCCAACTTCAGAGGATATTCCAGGATTGTGCCAATCTTCAATTGTGTTACTACGAATATCTGAGAAAATGACTTTTGCGCTTTCACCTTCTACATAAACTCTAGCCAAACAATGGGATTCAGCATTTTTTTCATTCTGCCAAATGACCATCTTTTTGACGGCTGCTTTTAACTTAGGAGACTTGCTTATTGGTAATTGTGTTAACTGCATGTGTTTTCTCCGTTAGTTACAAAAGCACTGATACCCTGTCCTTTCCGTTCCCGCCACGATCGAGCCAAATTCGATAACTCCATGATACTCCTTGAATCGAGTATCGGATACTGGCCGCTGGCACAGAGCCGATCGATCTCTTCAGCCCACTCTCCGTACTTCGATCGACCAATGATTCCCTCAGAGCTTTGTACATAGTCCACCAACACCTCTGGAACCAGTGCAAAGCCCTCGGATCCCCAAACGCCCAGGCAACGTAGAAAGTACTCATAATCTATGAAAATCCGGTAGTCGGGGTTCCATCTTGGCGCACCCGATCGAAGGTGGGCAAAGCCATTGCTATCAAAGAGCTGACGATGGAGAATTAGGTCTTCCACGGTACAGTCGGCATCTGGAGAGATAAAGACTTTGCCTTGGCGAATGAGCTGCCCATTCATATATACATCCCGGTGGCGGGATTGCTGCACCATTGCGAAAGATGCTTGGGGGTTCGATGCTTTTGCTTGCGCCTTTGGCGATCGAAAGAAAGCTTTAACCACTGCCGAATAGTCTGGAGCTAGAGAGTTGTCATCGTCTAGATAACAGACAATATCCCCAGTAGAAGCATCTAAACCACAGTTCCGCCCGTGGGCAAGCCCGAAACCTTGCTCGGAATGATCTATTTCACGATAAACAACGGGGAAGTTGGCTTGCAGTCGATCAATTACTTGGCGAGTCTGGGGATCAGCTCCATCGTTTACTACTACCCACTCAAAGTCCTGATCTGTCTGTTTGAGGAGTGATGGTATTGCCTTGTTTTGCAGGATGTTCGATCGGTTTCTGGTGGCCGTGATAATACTTATTTTGAAGTTGATCACGATTAAGCAGCCGTCTCGACCGCTGTATCAGGTTTGGCTTCTTTGGGTTTCTTCTCAAAGGTTGTAATACCCGGCTCGTCCAGGATAAAACCATTGGGAGTGGCAGCACCCATTTTGCCAGCGATCGCACCAACCCACATGGGGTAATTGGCCTGGGCTTCAGTTAGTTTTTTCCAAACTTTGGGCTTGACAGTAACGGAAACAATGCGTCCGCCACAATCCAGCTCGAAACGTTGCCAGCCGTTTTCGATGCTTTCAGCCTGTGGTAACTCACTAATCTTGATTGTGACATCTAATTTTCCGGTGATAGGAGCCATGATGATTTCTCGATAGATTTCTGAACAATTATACTACTGAATCCCCCATAAAGGCATCAGACTTAATCGCATTTAGATAATTTTGGAAGCTTCGATCGCTCTCCAGAACTAAGGAAGACCAAAAAACCAAAGCTCAAAAATCGAAAGCTTGCCGCTCTTATGTTTGTAAGGGCGAGATATTTTAGAGATAATCTGCTGAAATATGTTTCTAGATTTAATTGCTCTAGATTCTCGAACGATTTTTAGTAAAGCATCGATCGAAAGGATAGATTTGAATCGTAAGTCTGGCCAAGGACAATAGCTATCGAAATGAGAACGGTGAACACCTGAACTAAGAAAGCTACGAATGGAGGTGATTTCATCAGGGGTGATTGATCGGTAAAACTCTTTTATTTCTTCCGCCTCAGCAAGTAACTGCTTTGCGATGTTTATCTCGGTATGACGGCAAGCATGACTTTTAAACATAAACCAAAGTTCATACTTTTTTTCAACGCCCTCCCGTAGAAGCTTCTCGATGAAAATCAGTGCTGAATGTAGCTCAGGGTCGGACTTTGATTTAATAACGTGAAGTGTCTCAGGCTTAATTAGGTGCTGCCCCCAAAGAACACAGGCCATCGATCTATGACTCTCCCACCCATCGACTTTCAAAATCCCATCCTCAGCAAAATATTCTGACTCCCATCCAGGTCTAAAAAGATCTTTACCTTCGGCAAATTCAAATAGGCTGCTAAAGGTCGAATGCCACTGATCGCAATCATCACTACGATAGACTGGTAGTTCCGACATCGGTGAATTATCGTAAAAAAACTTATCTAGCGCGACAAGGTATTCACCATCATCGATAATTTCTGTGGTACCATCAGCATCAGAAATTGATCGTAAATAATCTATATACTCAGGAGAGAGAGCTGGTTTAAATAGAGACTGACAAAGGCATGGGTCTGATGTGATTACAGGATCTGAAGCAAAAGCCTCACGCACCGCACAAAAAAAGTCAATGTCACATTCATCGCTCTGTTTCATGAAATTTTGGTATTCAGGGAGCATTTGGTAAATAATCTCTCTAACTCGCTGCTGGCCATCGGTGAGTGTAGTATTAATCATAGATTAAGGGTAGATGATTAGTTCCTCTAGAATGTTAACAGCTTTAATTTTGAAATTACTGTTACTCCCTTCCCGCTAGAAGACTATGGATATTTTTCGGCTCTGCTTAAGCCTTTCACCCTCTCACTGCACCTATATTCTTATGGCGGGAAGGGAGTAGCGTCCAAAAAAGTAGTAATCGAACTATGCCTCACCTTATGGGGCGACATCCTCGTTACCCACCAACGAATTCTGACCTTCCCATTTCCCTGGTCACACAGCGAAGCCGCAGCCACCAACCTTGCCACCGATCGACCAGACAAACGTTTACCAAACGTATTTGTATCCACCGCAATAAACAAAGGCTCATCCCCCGCACAGCAAGCCACTCCCGCAACGCCATCTCCCTCGACTTTACCAAGGTCAGACAGAGTAAGAAGAGAGCAAAGCTTGCGACTGAGTCTGGGGGCTAGGCATCAAGTTTAGCAGGGTATGGAGTATTATTTGGGTGTGACCAAGAATGGTTCCTACTGTACTTATTTTGTATTTTTCTACGCCTTTAGATGCGAGATACCCCAAACTAATACTTGTTGGTGAATTCTTTCCTTGGTTAAGTAGAGAAGTTCGGCACTAGAACAGTCATTTCTATTTTACACTGGAATAAGTAGGTAGCAGCAATGAATTGCAAAATATCACGTTTTATATTTAATTAGGCTCAGCTACTTAGTGCTAATAGATGGTGAACCTCACCAATTGGAATACATTAAAGCTGCCGCTAAAAAAGAAAAGGTTGCAGTAACTGCGGTACTCGACTTTATCCCAATGGCACTGAAATAAGCTGAAAGTCTTGTCAGAACAGGGCTTTATTGATCTGTGTTTAGATCTGTCTAAAATTAGCGATCAAGCGGCAACGAAAGAATGCGGCTTACAGGATTAGAAGAAGGAACAATCTGAAGCAAAGACCTCACAATCTGAGGCCAGATAGCTCAGCATGAAAATCCATGAAAAGCTTATCCAGAGGCATTTAATGGGTTCTCACCGTCCTTATTTCAGTGCCATTGCATGTGTTGGAATATGTTTGGAAAGCAGTATATAAAGTGTCTCCGGCTTGATAAGGTGCTGTCCCCAAAGAACACATGCCATAAGTTACCCTTTTCAGGTATCCTTACTGTATGTTAGGGCTTTAAGCTGACTGTCGCAATAATACTTCCTAATGAATGGGGACTAAATGATACCACCAACTCTTATCTCCCTCTCGCAGAGGGTTGAGGTAAGAGAAATCGATGAAGTTAATAGATCCTTGACCCTAACTTCAACTACTTTGACTTGACCGGTTATGTCCAGGTGCTAACGGTCTGTCTACTTAAACGCAAAGATCACCAATCAATATACAAGTACAGTACAATGTCCATTAATATTAAGCTCATCTCAGAAAATCTAAACGAATATGTTGGTAAATCTGTATTAATAAATGGTTGGATCCATTCATATAGAAAGATGGGTGGAATTGCTTTTCTAATTTTAAGAGATGGATTTAGTACAATCCAGATCGTGGTAGACTCTCCTGAAATGTTAGTGGTTTGTGAAAGTCTTACGCGAGAGTCATTGGTAACTATAGCAGGGGTGCTTGTAGAGCAGAAAAATGTTAGCCAAGGAATAGAAATTCAAGCTTGTTCAGTAGATTGTATTGTTTCTGCTGAGCCACCACCTATTGAGATTGATAGACAAAAGATTTTTAATAGAATTGATTTAGATATTATTTTAAAGAATAGATGTGTAAGTCTTCGCAATTTACATACAAGGTCAGTATTCAAAATTCAGTCAGTGATTGGCAAATTATTTAGAGAGTTTATGGACTCCCAAGACTTTACAGAAATTCATTCCCCCAAAATAGTAAAAATGGGGGCTGAAGGAGGTTCTGAGGTTTTTAAGCTTCAATATTTTGAAGATGTGGCTTACCTTACACAAAGTCCTCAGCTTTATAAACAGATTA
Source organism: Synechococcales cyanobacterium VAR_35_metabat_10 (assembly GCA_031418695.1). GTDB lineage: Bacteria > Cyanobacteriota > Cyanobacteriia > Cyanobacteriales > Chamaesiphonaceae > JAAFHZ01. The sequence goes on along the minus strand of JANOXZ010000141.1, from coordinate 2,360 downwards.
TGGTTGGTGTTTTCGAGAAGGTTTATGAGGTTGGTCATGTATATAGAGCAGAAGAGCACAATACTAGTCGCCACCTTAATGAATATGTCAGCCTTGATGCAGAATTTGGTTTTATTGAATCTGAGCAAGATGTTATTGAATTACATCAAGAGCTATTGAAGTATATTTTTCGAGGTCTTCAGGAGAAATGCAAACTCGAGCTAGAGATGTTAAAAGTGGAAATTCCTAGCTTCACAGAACTGCCGCAAATCAAACTGGAAGATGCAATTTCCATAGTTAAAAGTGAATTTAATTATACATGTACCAAGGCAGGGGATTTGGATCCTGAAGCTGAACGTCTTATCTGTAAGTATGCACATCAAAAGTATGGGACTGAAATTGTTTATATAACAAGATACCCTGTGAAGAAAAGACCTTTTTATACAATGCCGGTAAGTGATGAAGAGAGTCATCTTACTAGAAGTTTTGACGTTCTATTTAGAGGATTAGAAATAACTACAGGAGGGCAAAGGATCCATAATTATGCTCAACTTAGAAACAATATTGCTAAATTTGGATATCGAGAGGAGGATTTAGATGGCTATTTAGATGCCTTTAAATTTGGTTTACCTCCTCATGGTGGATTTGGGATGGGTTTGGAAAGACTAACGCAACAGATATGCGCATTGGACAACATTAGAAATGCTTGCCTTTTTCCAAGAGACAGAACAAGGTTAACTCCGTAAATATTAGGTTGGGTCGATGGGAGTTTAATAATCCCATCGACCCGAACTGATACTTGCTTTCCCACAACTTGATTAGTTACCACTTAACAGTCAATGATTTCATGAAGATATTTTTCCGGCTCAGCTACAATAGTTTTGATTAAAGCCTGAAAATCATCTATCATTTTAATAATTTTTGACTCACTAAAAATATTACTATCATATAGTAGCCTAGCATATAAGCCCTGATCCCTCTCTCCTGTGTATACATACAAAGCTAAATCTCCTTTCTCTAATTCTGTGTCGATGTCTAATTGCTCTACTTTGATATTTGATAAGCTTAGCTCTGTACTTGGAAGATTTTGAAGCACCAATCTTACTGATGCTACCGAAGTAGTAACTCCCGAATTTTCAATTAAAATTTCATTAATTTTGATTAGGGGCAAACTTTGATACATATGAGTTTCTAAGACTACCTCTCTCACCTGGCGTAATAATTCTCTAAAACTTAGGTTTTTGGATACATGAACTCGTAACATTACAGTATTAGTGAAAAAGCCAATTAATTCTTCATATTCAATGTGGTTACGTCCAGAAAAGGTTGATCTTATTAGTATGTCTTCTTGCCCAGAATGCTTGCAAAGTAGTACATCAAAAACGCTTAGAAGAAGCATAAACAAAGTTACTTTCTCTTGATTACACATGAGTTCAACTTTACCAGTAAGTATAAGAGGCAGTGTAAACTCTATAGTTTTCCCTGGAAAAGGATTGAGAGAAGTAGATAATTCCATAGTAGATAATCTCAATGGCTGAACATTTCTAAGTTGATTTGTCCAATAATCAAGATGGTTTTGCAAGACCTGACCTTGCATCCATTGTTTCTGCCAGTATGCGATGTCTGAGTACTGAATGAAAAGATCGGGCAAAGGTGAAGGATTACCTTTGGAAAAAGCTTCATAAATTATGCTTACTTCACGAGCAAGTATATTTGAAGACCAACCATCGAAAATAATGTGTTCTATAGTGCATATAAATATATATTCCTCTGCTTTTAATTGTAATAGCAAAAAGCGCAATAGCGGCCCTTTACTTAAATCAAAAGGTTGAAATATTTCCTCAATAATCAAGGATCGAGTTTCCACCTCAAGATCGATTTCAGGCAATTTGCCCAAATTCATTACTGGCAGGGCTAATATTAGTTCTGAAAGAATGACCTGCTCAGACTGATGCTCTAGATTGATAAAAACCGTACGGAGGATTTCATGGCGACGGATAACTTCGTTTAGGCTTTTTTCCAATGCCTCAATATTAAGATTTCCAGTTAGACGCAGAACGATCGGGAAATGAGCACGGATACCACTTTCCAGCATGACACTTCGCTGTTGAGATAGAGAGAGAGGTAAATTCTTATCAAAAGGGATTGGACGGAGTAGTGGAAACGGTAGATGCTGCTCTTCACCAAAATTGATGCTAATGTATTTTCCAAGCTCAGCAATAGTAGGTGCTTCAAAAAGAATACGCACTGATAGCTCTACTGAAAAAATCTCCCGACATCGAGAAATTAATTGAGTTGCCAGAAGAGAATGACCACCTAAGTCAAAGAAGTTATCATGAATGCCCACATTTTGTACATTTAGCACTGAAGCGAAGATGTTA
>JANOXZ010000140.1:0-7242 GCA_031418695.1 Synechococcales cyanobacterium VAR_35_metabat_10 | reverse complement strand
GAAGAAACGCTCTCAGCTACCTCTAGCTCCTGCTAATCCAGCGCCATCTATGGCTCCTAACCCTGTTACTATTCCTAACCCTTAAACATGCGCCAATCGACCCTCCACCAGCTCAAGGTTTTTGAAACCGTCGCTCGACTAAGTAGCATCACCAGAGCAGCGGAGGAGCTATCGCTCACTCAGCCCACAGTTTCGATGCAGGTCAAACAGTTGGCTAAGAATATTGGTACCCCACTGTTTGAGCAAGTTGGCAAAAAGCTGTATCTCACTGCTGCTGGTCAAGAGTTGTCTAGTACCTGTCAAGAGATTTTTGAACAGCTCTCGCAGTTTGAAATGAAAGTCGCCGATTTACAGGGCATGAAGCGGGGGCGGCTGCGTTTAGCGACTATTACGACTACTAAGTATTTCATTCCTCGGGCGTTGGCTCCTTTTTGTAAGCTGTATCCCGGCATCGATATAGCGCTGCAAATTACCAATCATGAGCGGATTCTTAGCCGCATGACTGACAACCTGGATGATCTGTATATTCTTAGCCAGGTGCCAGAAGGACAGGATGTTAATTCTAGTGTTTTTCTGGTGAATCCTTTGGTAGTCATGGCTCCCAAGAACCATCCCCTGGCCGGACAAAAAAATATTCCGATCACTGCTTTACAGGGAGAGGCTTTCATAATGCGAGAAGCTGGTTCTGGCACCAGGAAGGCAGTAGAACATCTATTTGAGGAGCATGATGTATCTGTGCGAGTGCGGTTAGAGTTGGGCAGCAATGAAGCCATCAAACAAGCGATCGCCTGTGGGTTGGGGTTATCGGTGCTATCGCGCCACACTTTTGGGCCCGAATCGATCGCTCTGGGCTTGACTATTTTAGATGTGCAGCATTTTCCGATCGATCGCCATTGGTATATTGTTTACCCCAGTGGCAAGCAGCTCTCGATCGTGGCTGACACCTTTCGGCAATTTTTGCATGATGAGAGCACCAAGTTGGTAGGCAGTATTTTTGATCTATCTACTTCTGGGCTTCCTACTTCTGAGACTCCTTCAGTGGCAGCCTCGGAATAATGATACTAGGAGGCATGATGTTAACTGGGGGTTTCCCGGTTGGTGGCTTGACCGGTGCAGTGGAGGTAGAATTTTTAGAATTCAAAGAAATGTTGGCACTTTTATCCAAGTACTCCAAAATCCCCTGGGCAATAGCATCTGCCATCCGCTCACGGTATTTTTCGTTAGCTAATTTCAGTGATTCGGTGGGGCTGGTTAGATAACCAACTTCTACTAAAATGGCCGGAATATCTGATTTACGCAGTACTAAAAAGCGCGCGCTACGTACTCCCCGATCGAGCAATGGATCCTCACGGTCTTCTCCTAACAACCCGATGATATTGCTATGCACAATATTGGCCAATTCTAAACCGCGATGATAGTGGTAAGTCTCTAAACCATTTACATCTGGCCTGTTATCGATCGAGTTGGCATGAATGCTAACAAAAATACTGGCTCCGGCTTTGCGGGACATCACTACCCGCTCATCTAGACCTACGAAAAAGTCGCTATCGCGGGTTAGCTGGGTGGCAACACCTTTTTCTTGCAAAATTTTGGATACTCGCAAAGAGATCGGCAAAATCACATCTACTTCTCGTAATCCATCTAGGCCGATCGCCCCAGAATCCTTACCGCCATGACCTGGATCAATGGTTACTAAGATTTTTCCGGACTTTTGGCCTACTAGTTTGGTATTAGCTTCGGGACTTGCATCATTGGTGGCGTTGGGTTGTAGTGCGCTGGCCGGTGCTGCTAAAGGGGAAAGAATTGCCGCCAGACCGCAGAACAAAACCCAGGATTTGGGCAGTGAGTGAACCATTAAATTTAGTAATGAAGGACAGTTGTTGCCCGCACTTGAAGGATTTTAGTCAAACCTGACCAAATCGCGTGCCGGTATATTGCCAAATGATGCCTGACAGATCTTACACACTTATCTGATATTTTCGATTTCCTCAGAGCAAATTTGGTTCCCCGTTAGAAAGAATGAATTGGCGAATTGCCTGTAATTCTTCCAAAACGATCGTGTGCCCCATGTCTATCTCCTGATATTCTACCCTTCCTCCCCATGTTACTAACGCACTACGTGTCCGCCAAGCCTGTTCAATGGGCACTACCTCGTCTTGACGGCCATGCAAAATTGCGATCGGAGGGCAAACTTTGGGAGCAGAAATTTCTGGGTGGAGATAGCCACTCATTACAATCAGGCCAGCCAAGGGTAAATCTAGACCAACTTCTAGGGTCATGGCTCCCCCTTGGGAAAAGCCTAGTAGCCAAGTTTTTGCTAAAGGTACACCGGTTTGATTTGGTAGATCTTGAATCCAAGTAAGTAATGCTTCTCGACTAGTTGCTAATTCTTCCCTACTAGTATCAGTCAATTCACCAGCACCGGTAAAGGAATACCACATCTTGCCAGTAGGTGTAAGCTGATGGTCAAAAAGTCCGTTGGGTAACAAAAATTGGTGGGTAGGTAGCCGAAAGTAGGGTATCAATGGTTCTAGATCTTGCTGATTTGCTCCCCAGCCATGAAGTAAGACAATGTTGCCCAAGGGCTGCTCTGGGTCGAGGGCAGGTGCAGTGATAAAGTCTAAAGCCATGAGATTAGGATAATAGATTGAATTTAAAGAAACTTAATGAAAGCAATCAACAATTCATCATAAGCTGAGATCATGCTGGGATTATCCTTGCGGCATTAATTATTCAAAATATTTTTATCATGACCTCTAATTTATCAACCAAGCTGAAAGAAGGTACCAAGAAATCTCATAGCATGGCTGAGGGCACAGGCTTTATTGCTTGTTTCCTGAAGGGCACTGTGGAAAAGAATTCTTACCGCAAACTGGTCGCTAATTTGTACTTTGTGTACACAGCGATGGAAGAAGAAATGGTTAAGCACCAAAAACATCCTGCGCTTTCTAAACTATTTTTTCCAGAACTCGATCGCAAGCTCAGTCTAGAACAAGACTTAGCATATTATTTTGGTTCCAACTGGAAAGACCAAGTAGCACCATCGGCAGCGACTAAAGAATATGTCGCCCGCATTCATCAAATTGCTGATCAAGACCCCGAGCTATTAATTGCTCATCTTTACACCCGCTACATGGGTGACTTATCTGGCGGTCAAATCTTGAAAAAGATTGCCCAAAACGCGATGAACCTAAACGATGGTGAAGGCACTGCGTTCTATGAGTTTGATCGAATTTCTGACGAAAAGGTTTTTAAAGCCAACTACCGTCAGGCAATGGATAGTCTACCGATCGATGAAGCTAAGGCAGACCTGATTGTAGATGAAGCTAACGATGCTTTTGGTAAGAACATGATTATGTTCAAGGAGCTAGAAGGCAATCTGATCAAGGCGATCGGTGTGCAGCTTTTCAATATGCTCACGCGCAAGCGCAGCAAAGGCAGCACTGAGTTGGCTACTGCCGAATAGTAAACATGGTTTAAAGCATATCTAGCGCGTCGATCGACGCGCTTTTTTCTTCAGTATTTTGGTGAACTATGACGATCAAAAAATGGTGGACTTTTGCTTTGACGGCTCTAAGCTTACTGTTGCTGGTATTGGGTTTGAATGCCTGTTTTTCTTCAGGGGATGCCAAAACAGCGAATTCCCCAATGGCTCAATCGACTTCTACTAAAGCCCCGAAAGCATCTGTAGCATCCCCAGGCTTTGGTTTACCGATCGACTGTAAGCTGGGCAAAGATTGTTATGTAATGCACTATGTCGATCGAGACCCTAGTAAAGAAGCTGTAGATTTTGGCTGCGGTCGCCAAACCTATGATGGCCATAATGGCACCGATTTTGGTATTGCCAATTTGCAACGAATGAATGCTGGAGTGGCAGTGATTGCTGTGGCCGATGGTAACGTGCTGCGGGGGCGCGATGGGGTAGAGGATGTCTTGATTGCTAATCAGACCGAGAAGGCTGCGGTGCAGGGCACTGAATGCGGTAATGGGTTGGTAGTAGATCATGGAAATGGTTGGACTGCCCAGTATTGCCATTTACGTAAAGGTAGCGTGGTAGCCAAACCGGGCACCATAGTTAGGAAAGGGATGGTCTTGGGTATGGTGGGTTCTTCGGGGTTGGCTTCGTTTCCCCATGTGCATTTGACGATTCGCTATCAAGATAAAGTGGTCGATCCATTTGTGGGGGTCGATGATAGCAAAAGTTGCTCTATTTCCCGCAATCCGCTATGGTCAATGCCCGTTGGCTATGTGCCCACTGGGTTGGTAAGTGCGGGGTTTACCTCTAATCCGCCAACTTCATTAGAGATCTGGCAAGGTAAACATGAAAATAAAAGTATCTCGATCGGTTCTCCAGCGGTGCTTTTTTGGGTGCATAGCTATGGAATAATTGCAGGCGATCAAGAGCAATTACAGTTGTTTAATCCACAAGGAGAAATGGTTGTAGATAATAAAAAAGTGATTAAGGCTCCCGCTCGCAGCTATATTAGCTATGGTGGTAAGCGCAAGTTTACGGCTGGTAAATGGCAAGGAAAATATCAAGTAACCAGAAACAATAAAGTAGTTGTACAGGCCGATCGAGAGATATTGGTACAGTAAATGATTAAACTATGGCTAGGAATTGGTTGTAGGGTGGGCAAGGTTGCTGAGCGAAGTCGAAGCACTGCCCACCATCTAGGTTCTAGATGATTTCAATGATTTCGCCGCCCTATTTATGGATAGGCATTGGTTGCCAGCAAGGAGCTATTGGTGAATCGATCGAATCTGCCATACTCCAAACCCTGGCTATCCAAGATCTTCAGATTGGTGATGTGGTGGGGGTGGCTTCGATCGACCGCAAAGCCCAAGAGCCAGGTATTCTAGAAATCTGCGCTAAATACAATTGGCAGCTCCAAACCTATACTGCCACTGAATTAGACAATGTCCAGATCAAGCGACCATCCACCACCGTAGCTCAACTAGTAGGAACCAATAGCGTTGCCGAAGCTGCTGCCATATTAGCCAGCAACCAAGAGCTATTGGTGAGCAAGCAAATATATTTGATCGGCGGTAAATTTATGACTGTGGCGATCGCCCCCAATAACCCAACAAACGGTGTTCCCTGAGCGAAGCCGAATGGGAACACCTTTGGACACAATGACAACCAATAAAACCTGTAAAGCCAATGAAATCAAGAGTTCTACAATGACAAAAATTCTGGATATCACCCAATCTTATACCTTCAGTAAGATATTTGATCTACGGATTTCAGCGGATGATTTAGCCACAGAATTCGGGTACACCTTAACTCGTAAAAGATTAGCACTGCCCACTTACACCGGAGATCTGGAGCAGATCGATGTCCTGCAAGCTAGAATCGAGCGGGTCTTGCCCTATGTAGATTTGGCCAACGAAATGTCTCGGCGGGAAGTACTGATTTCTCAGGTAGTTTTAGATCTGGTCTACTATACCAAAGCCCAACTCAAAATTGAATATCCGATCAAGGTCACTAATCACTTACAAGGTTATCTAGATTACTTGCTGCGCGGTCAAACTGAATTAATTGTCATCGAAGCCAAACATCAGGATCTGGATTATGGTTTTACCCAGTTAGCTGCCGAAATGATTGCTCTCGATCAGTGGGAACGCACTCCAGATCAAGCAACTCTCTTGGGCGCTGTCACTACTGGTAAAGTCTGGGAGTTTGGTTTGTTACATCGTGCCACGAAGCATATCGAACAAGGTCTGGACAGCTATCGTGTCCCGGATGATTTAGATCCACTAATGCGTATTTTGGTACAAGCTCTGTCTTGAAGTTCGATCGGCTGCAATTATTCTTTGTTTACGAGGACAGAGTTCGATCGAACAACTAAGGTTCAGGGTTTTCTTACTCTGGGCTGGTTTTGTGAATAGTAGTGAGTAGTTTGGATAATTAGTTAACCAGACAGTTGGATCTAAGTAATGGGCTGGAAAAATAGGCTAAAATGAGCAAATCAGGTCAATACGTTTGCAGAGAACCTACTATGTCTTCTAATTCCATCACCACTATTGTCAAAATGGTTGAATCTTTGCCTGATGATTTACAGGAACATGTCGTGGAGCAGGTTCGTACATACATTGCTGACTTGGAAGAAGAGGCTAAGTGAGAGAAATCTTTTAAAAACACTCCGGCTAATGTGATTGCTGCGGCTCGTCAGGCGAAACGAGAAATTGCTGAAGGGAAGTCAACACCAATGGATTACGACCGATTATGAAATCTGCTACTTTGCCGTCGTTTTGGGATGGGTATTGAGAGCAAATTTAGCCCGCATTAATGAGCCTACGAACTGATAACCGATCGTCTTTTTGGAGTGGTGTAATACTTTCTATCGGTAAAGTTACTACGCTGACAAACTCCCCGGCTGCTGTGTAGATCTCTAATATACAGCCCTCTTCGCCTGCTTTATCAACAACATAGTCATTGAGGATGGCGATATCTCCGGCAACAATTTTGAATTCCGGGAAATCGCCGTTAATTACTACTTCTTGAAATAGGTCGAGCTTCATTGTTTGGTCTCCTAGTCTGGAATTAATGTGATAAAACGAAAATTCAAGTCTACTGATTCATGTAGCCGAATTGTAACTATTCCTAAATTGACACCATTAACTCCTTGCAGCATTCCTTTTACCTCATAGAAAGTGCCAAACCGATCTGTTCTGTCTTCTATAGCATCATTGTCTGCAATTAATTTCCGAATTGCCAATTCTAAATCTGCCGGATTATTTTGGGTAAAGCCTCCTTGAAGCAAGAATTTTGATTTATCGTTACGATCTTGGGCAACTAACAGATATTTGGTTAGCTTAGGCTCAGGTATGATAGCGTTTGCAGGTACTTTCATATTCGAGATTCACTATTTGCCTATGTTTTGGCGGCAGTTAGTTTCTTCATTATACTCTGTGTTGACTCATTATTGATAGTGCTATGCGATTTGGAATTGCTGGGATATTAAGGATGAGAAGATCTGGATTCAATATGATGGTACTGAATACTCGATCGCGCAGGAGTTGATAGATTTAGGGTTCCGTCGCAGTCGATCGTGGTGGCTTATCATGCGCCTTATTCCAGAAAATTCACAGAGTTTGCAGTTGGGTAAATGTCAGCAACACAAATCCAATAACCGGCAAATTTTTGGGCTACGCCAACAAAAATGCTCCTACTGCTCCTAAAGAAGCCATTGTTCGCAAATGGTTCCAAGCTGCTTACGAAATCAGCACATCAAAAAAAGG
>JANOXZ010000139.1:0-11075 GCA_031418695.1 Synechococcales cyanobacterium VAR_35_metabat_10 | reverse complement strand
TCTCTTGCCGGATATGCCGCCACCATTACTAGTGGTCGAACTTGTTTCTCCTGGCAAAGAAAATGAAGAGCGGGATTATCGCTACAAACGTTCTGAGTATGCTGCACGGGGGATTGCTGAATATTGGATTATCGATCCGGCTAAAGCAAGGATAACAATCCTGACGCTAGAAGCAGGATTCTATGAAGAACAAGTTTTAGCCGGAGCAGATTTGATTCGATCTGTCGTCCTACCGGATTTAGCATTAACTGTCGATCAAGTTTTGCAAAATTAAGCTACGCAAGGAATTCATGCTCTGACTCCGCCACCCGATGGCGATCGGTTTTAGCTCTGGCGAAACCAGGCGGGTCATTTGATAATGGACTTTTCTTCGGAAACGCTCTGCGATCGACCTCAACTACGCTCATAAATAAACTCAGGTTCTTGATCTTCTTCATCCACCACAGCCTTCCGCTCCGCTCGTCGGCGTAACTTATAAGGCGCAACCTCCCAAGGCTCCTCTTGATTGGCAATCTCATCCAACTGCGCCCACACCAAACTCAGTAACAGATCTAGATTCAACCTGGTCGCCGCCGAAATCAAAATGACCTCCTGAGCCGCTGTAATCGCCAACTCCTCCCGCAGCAACTCCAAATCTTCATCGTCCATGGCATCAGCCTTATTGATCACCAAAATCTGTGGCTTAGCACCCAAAGATTCATCGTAAGCCATTAGCTCACTGCGAATGGTTAAGTAGGCACCGATCGGGTCTTCCCCAGTAGCATCCACCAAATGCACCAACACTTTCGTCCGTTCAATATGCCGCAAAAACTCATGACCCAAACCGGCACCATCCGCCGCACCCTCAATCAGACCCGGAATATCGGCAAACAAAGTACCATCACCACTGGGTTTACGCACCACCCCTAAATTGGGCACCAAAGTAGTAAACGGATAATCGGCCACCTTCGGTCGTGCTGAAGACACCGCCGAAATCAACGTAGATTTACCGGCATTGGGCATCCCAATCAGCCCTACTTCTGCCAATAGCTTTAGTTCTAGGGCGATCGATCGAATAGCTCCCAGCTTTCCAGGCATTGCCCGCTCAGGCGCACGGTTGCTGTTAGTCAAAAAACACTCATTGCCTAAACCGCCCTTCCCACCACGGGCTACGCAGTACTGCGCCCCCTTTTCAGTGAGATCCACCAACATTTCTTCAGTCTCTAAGTCATACAAAACCGTGCCACAGGGCACATCAACGATCAAATCTTTCCCCGATTCCCCTGTACAGCTTTTGATGCCGCCTTTTTTACCATCAGTGGCCTTAAAACGCCGCCGATATTTAAAATCTAACAGGGTTTGCAAATCTTCTACTGCCCGGAAAAACACCGAGCCACCATGGCCGCCGTTGCCACCAGAGGGGCCACCAGCGGGCACAAATTTTTCGCGGCGAAATGAGACCATTCCGTCGCCACCGTTACCGGCTTCTATTTCTACTTCTGCTCGATCGATGAACTGCATATATTTCCTGGGCTGAGCTTGACATTCTAGCTCGATTTAGGGTTATCAGAATATATTGATTGGATCAATGTCCAAACACTAATCTGGTAGTTGATCTGTTGAACTCTTTAGCACCAGTCCATTGTACCGTTGGCGATCGACCCCAACAACAGGCTATAGTCTGGAATAGTCGCCCAGGTAGCAAAATGACCACCACTGCCAAAATTATTAATGCCCGAGTACCTGGTTACAACAGCACTCAGCAGATCTTAGTCGTTGACAGCAAAATTCAAGCGATCGCCCCAGTGATTGCTACCAACTGCGAAAATTGCCCGGTGACTAATGTGGCCGGAGATTGGTGTTCTTTAGGTGGTATCGATTTACAAATTAATGGTGCCTTAGGCTTGGCTTTTCCCGATTTACATCGGGGTGATCATCAAAAGCTAAAGGAAATTTGTGATTGGCTATGGAAACAGGGCGTAGATGGCTTTATGCCGACCTTGGTGACTACTTCGATCGACAACTTTCAGCGATCGCTCCAAGTCATTAGCGAATTTATGGCGCAGCAGACCGCTGGTACGGCTCAAGTTTTGGGGGCGCATCTGGAAGGCCCTTGCTTAAACCCCGAAAAACGTGGTGCCCACCCAGAGGAATATCTGTTGCCCCTGACTTTGGATACTGTCAAGAAGGTAATTGGCGACTATGGCTCGATCGTCAAGATTATGACCCTCGCACCCGAGCTAGATCCCACCGGGTTAGTAGTGCCTTTCTTACGTCGTCAAGGAGTAATTGTAAGCTTGGGTCATTCTTTATCTAATTTGGCGATCGCCGAGCGCGCCTTCGATGAAGGAGCCACGATGGTAACTCATGCTTTTAACGCCATGCCGATCCTCCATCATCGTCAACCTGGTCTTTTGGCTGGAGCTTTGACCTATCACGGTGTGCAATCGGGCTTTATCGCCGATGGTCAGCATGTCCACCCAACGATGCTCAAGGTGTTTTTACGAGCTGCTAAGTTTAGCGATCATGCCTTTTTGGTCAGCGATGCTCTGGCTCCTTTGGGTTTAGCAGATGGTTTGTATCCTTGGGATAGCCGCAAAATCGAAATCAGTTCGGGTACAGCCCGTTTGCCCGATGGTACTTTGGCAGGGACAACTCTGCCCTTGTTGACTGGGGTAGATAATTTGGTGAGTTGGGGGGCTTGTGATTTGGAGCAGGCGATTAGTTTGGCTACTACTGCACCAAGACGGGCGATCGGCCTACCCACTGACTATCTTGGTCAACCAGCGACTCTGTTACGTTGGCAAGTAGATGCTAAGACTCAGCAGATTACTCGATCGAGATTGAACTAATAAATTTACCGTGAATTTAGTGAGCCGGAGGCGTTGCGATATTTTGGAGCCATGTTAGCAGATCGCCCATGCTCCTAAAGTCTAATAGTGCTTCACCTAAAGAGCCAAGTTGTTCTGAAGAGAGCGATCGATCCTGGGCACTGGTATGATTTAATTCTGCTGACAGAATATTTTAAACAAGCTTATTATGAATGCCATCGATGACAAGAGCATAGTCAAAGAATACTTTAACGGCACCGGCTTCGATCGATGGAAGCGGATTTACGGTGACGGCGAAGTAAACCGAGTCCAGCTCGGTATCCGTACTGGCCATCAAAAAACCGTTGATACTTTGCTGGGCTGGCTCAAAGAAGATGGCAACCTGCAAGGTTTGACCGTTTGTGATGCTGGCTGTGGCGTGGGCAGCCTGAGTATTCCTCTGGCCGAGATGGGTGCAGTGGTTAGTGCCAGCGATATTTCCGAAATGATGGTGGGCGAAGGCAAAGAGCGGGCAGCGAAGCTTTTTGGTAACAATAACAATCCTACTTTTACCACCAGTGACCTAGAAAGCCTGAGCGGCAAGTATGACACAGTGGTTTGCTTAGATGTATTGATTCACTACCCCGAAGAAAAAGCCGGGGATATGATTAAGCACTTGGTTTCTATGGCCGATCAGAGATTTATTGTCAGCTTTGCGCCCCACACAGTGCTGTATTGTGCGCTGAAAAAAATTGGTGAGTTTTTTCCTGGGCCAAGCAAAGCCACTCGTGCTTATCTGCACCGCGAAGCAGCCGTAGTTAAAACCTTAGAAGAACTGGGCTTTGAAATCAAACGCCGGACTCTTTGTAAGGGGAATTTTTATTTTTCTCAAATGCTCGAAGCAGTCAAAAAAACCGATTAATCTACCTATTGTAGGGTGGGCACTGCCCACCATCTAGAGACTCTGTTCGTGCTAAAAAACTTCTAACCAATGAAATTCAAGTAATCGATCGTATTCATGCAATCCATTGAAATCATTCCGTGGGCAGTGCCCACCCTACCCACACTTATGCTTAATTCTTTTCTGCGGTTCTTGAGCTTTACATTTTGTGTTTTGATGGTATTCTCAACCGTCTTTACGACTCCAGCTTTTGCCGCGATGGACGACGATCGATTTGATGGCAATATTTATGTGCTTTATGCGGGCAATGGTTCGATCGTGCCACCGCGCATTAACTTAGCCGATTCTTTGAAAGACAAAAAACCAGCGATGGTAGTGTTTTATTTAGATGACAGCAAAGACTGCAAACGCTTTGCTGGAATTGTATCTCAGGCGCAATCTTTCTATGGGCGAGCAGCAAATCTGATTCCAGTTTCGGTAGATAGTTTGAATTCTGAGAAATACAACAAAGATGAACCGGGCTATTATTACAGTGGCAAAGTTCCCCAAACAGTAATTTTTGACAGCAATGGAAAAATTGTTTTCAACGAAAGTGGCAACAGCAGCTTTGAGTCGATCGATATCGCTTTCCGCAAAGTCTTTAATCGCCCCGATCGGCCTGCTGGTAAGAAACTAGAACAACGCAGTTTAAATGAATTTAACAGTGAGTTAGTTAATTAGCCATAGCAAAATGCTATTAGTTAAGGGTGACGTAATTTAACTCTCCCTTAACTTTATTTGAAATTAAACTTAATCAAGTTCTTCCACCCAACTCAAGAATTCATTTCTTAATTTACTTGCATGAACAGTATAGTGTCCATCATCTAAAATCATTTTCTGTGCCTGCTCAATTTTACCGCTTTCGATCGTCTTCATCACTTCAGCAGCAGCAATATGAAAATCAGCATGAATGCTAAGAATGTTAATGTAATGAGCCGAGGTCAAGATATCGCTAGAAATATCTGAGCTGTACAGCCATTTACCAAATTCACACATCGTATCTTCTCGAATAACCGAAGAAGGCGGGCTACAGGTGCCTGTTTCCATTGCTTGGTTGAGACAAGTCTTGCAGCGAACATGATCAGTCATGGCATCGTACAACAGATTTTTAAGTGTCATAAAATATATAAGAATTTAGATAACTAGCAAAATGTTAGCCAGATTTAACTCTGAAAATAAACATTGTTTCCTTACAGTACCCACCCGAGTTAGCTCAATTGCGATCGCCAGAAGTTACAACAAATTCACCAAAATATTAGGTTGATTTACACATTATTATTTCAATACTTTGGTTGACTATATATTTAATCGAGCCAATATATGTTCATAACATACCAGGGAGATCAAAACTTACCAAGTTTATTGCTGATTCATGGTTTTATGGGCAGCAGTAAAGATTTTTGTCTAGCAGTTTCCACTCTTACTAAGTACTTTCACTGTATTTGTATAGACTTACCCGGTCATGGGGAAACACCAATCACCGATGATCATTTTGTTAGTATTGCCGAGCAGATTTTAGAGATTGCCCCAGACAACTGCTATCTCTTGGGCTATTCTTTGGGTGGTAGGCTGGCATTGTATCTAGCTTTGCATTACCCCGATCGCTGGCAAAAGGTCATCTTAGAATCAGCTAGCTTTGGTCTACCAACTGCTCAGATGCGCCAAGAACGCCAGCGACAAGATAGCGCAATCGCCCGCAAATTGCGCCAACCAGACTTAGACTTTGCCGCATTTATCCACAACTGGTATCAGCAGCCAGTTTTTACTGGCATTGAAGATCATCCTAACTTCGCTGAATTAATGGTTAGTCGATCGAACAATAACCCTTTGGCTTTAGCTCGATCGCTAGAAACTATGGGTCTAGGCCAACAACTATATCTAGGAGAACTATTAAAAACCAATAAAATTCCTCTATTAATATTAGTCGGTGAACAAGATACCAAGTTTGTCGAAATTGGCCAAAAAATCGCCACTCTCTGCCAGCAAGCCGAATTAAAAATCATACTTAATTGTAGCCACAACATTCATTTTCAACAACTAGATCTCTGGCTTAGAACAGTGCAGAAATGGTTGTGAATTTAAGCCGGAGAAATCACTCCTATTGATCAAGTACCCACTGAATTATTAGCCGTATCATGGACAACCTCAAGAATCGCTGATTTCTTCTTCCGCATTGCAGTGTACCGCCCGATAAAACTTCAGAGACCAAAAACCGACCCCAAACACTGCTGCAAACAGCCCCAAGCCACAGTTCATCTTGTACAAGCTACCATAGTCTTTGATTCTGTTATAGTTAATCTTCCTGCTGAATCCCCATTCGCTGTCAAATTGCTCTTCTTATTTTGTTGAGAATTTTGAGCATTTAATGTTTCTTTTTTATCTGGAGCATTGCTGAATGTACCATATATTTGATTTTCACCTTGGAATTTTTTGAACCTTGGGTTTTTATTCCAGTCCACAGGAGAAATCTCTACTCCATCTGACACTTGTTTTCCAAAACGGGATTTTGTTTCATGAGCACTAATATACAATCCATCTCCCAGATAGATTCCAACATGAGCACTGAAAGCGGAATTTGTTTCGTCTGCTGAAGGAAAAGCGACAATGTCACCTATTTTTGCTTTTCTTGAATCAATGCTAGACATATTGGGACCTTGATCACGATCATATAAGTCATTGGCGCTAATTGGGTAGTGGCTAAACGGGTTAGAGCCAGAAGTTGGGTAAGAGAATTGATTAGATTTTGAAGGCTTCTCGTCGCCGTTATCATGGAAATACCCCCTAGCAGCGCCAGATTCTGTAAATGTGTCTGAAATAAAACGGTTACATTTATAAGTTTTGGGATTAAGGCGAACAACATCTTTATTTCCATCGAGAGCAGCACTGTATGCGTACTTGGAAGGTTTATTAACCCATGTTTCTAAAGCTTTTAAAGTGGCTTGTAGATTTGTATCATATTTTGACGGAGTAGAAGCTTGAATTCTATCTTTTAATCTGTCAGCTAAAGTGGTTAAACTTTTTGCAAACTTCACTCCGCCTGCCTGATTTTTGGCTTGTTCAGCAAGCTCCTGAAGTTTTCCGATTATTTTTAGTTCTTTTGTAGACAAGGTATTTTTTTGCATCGTTTTTCTCAGGTATTTTTATTGCTGGCTAGTGTAGCATATTAAGAATTAGGTGCGTCATCCAGTGTTCGTTAGTAAGAATATTCTCTCATTTCTTTTACTTTCTTGTAATTACCGTTTTCATCTGCAACCAAAAGTACATAGTGAATTGTGTTAATACTACCAGGGGGCCTGTTTGAGTTCCTTTTTCTTGTGGTGACCTCAAATCTGGCCATTACGCAGTTCTTTGATTTTGCTGGAGCATAGCATTTACTATCAATTTCGGGCAAATAAAAAGCTTTGACTAGCTCGTATTTCCAAACATCTTGACTGTCTTCTGTATGGTCATAATGATCAAGTAAATCGTCAGAAGTTACCATGATAATATTACTTTTCTCTAATGCACAAAAGTAAGCCTGCGTCAATGAGCCAGCATGTTTTTCATCAAAGAAATAAAGCATAGGTATGTCTGTTAACACAAGGTTTCTTTTAACGCAATAGTCGGGATTTGTACTAAGTATGTCATCTATATATGCAGCGATCGGCAGTATCGATAATACGCATAGTGACCCAATTATTACTTGAAACCACTTATTATTTACTGTAGACCTGAGATAACTCTTCATGAAATAGTCCTGAGATTTGACCTATCTTATCAAGCAACAATATTTTTCTGCACCATCAAGTATCAATACTAAACTATCACCAATAGATTGCAAGCATCGACATATCTATATCAATAATTCATGTTAGCAATGTTGATAACCAAACAGCTAGAATATCGAAAATATTGTTAACCCCAGCAGCAAAAAATAGGAGTCCCTATAAAACCAGAAGCTTAGCCGCCTTTGGCAGCATTGATATCCCCACAAGTGTCAGTCCGATCGGAACTAATATCGTCGATAAAGACCTGAAACCCTCTTCTAAAATTTGTTTTGGGTTTTGCGGTACGACTGGGGCTGTACTCTTGGCTTTAGTTGGTGCGGCAATCACGCCCATCATCAGCAAATATCGGAGAATAGATTCTTTCATTTTAAAACCCAGCTATTTCTAAAAGATTTTGAAGCAGTGCAATTAAGTAATCGCAACTATGGGGTTGGAGAGTTGCATGTTGATAATATCTGGCAAGAACTACTTTATTAACTGACAATATTTTTCTACACCAGTATCATTAAAATTTGGTACCCCTTTTGTTTCGCCCCAAGCTGAATAGTAATGAGCACCCCCTCCGATGCGGGAAAAGGAATACCCTATGTATCCGCGACATATTGTTCCAACCTCTCTATCTACTATGACTCCACCATTGCAAAAGACCATATATTTTTCATAGCCTGTAATGCGCTTCATCATTTTAATCTTTTCAAACCCCCCATATTTCTTTCGTGGATTATTTCTTTCATTTAGACGCTTTTGTAACTCGGAACAATTTCTATAAAATTCTTCTTGATCTGCCATCGATGGCAAAGGTAAAGATAGAAGTCCTAAACTTGTTATCAGAGAAGACAAAATTATTGTTTGAGCCAGATAAACAGATGCTGTTAATTTATTCATGTCGTTTATTTACTTTTCTTGCTTTGATTTAGTCTCTAAGTCTAGTTATGCTTAGTCTCCACTTCCACGAGAGGATGGAGTATTATCAGTATCTCGTGGTTGATTCTTAGGTGCTCCAGAAGTCAGACCTGCATTCACACCATAGTTTTGAGCGGGATAAGCGATCGAACTCATAGCACCAGAGAAAGAACTAACCAAAATTGATGTAATAGTCACAGAAAGAATCGGTGCCAAACCACCAACAATGATGCCAAAAATCGACATATCTGTATTCTCCGTCAGTACCATAGCCACCGCCGATAAACCTGCAACCAGAGTATAGCAAATCTTACAGAAACCCGCAGCCAAAAATAAAGCAGCCCAAGATACCAAAGGCTTAGTACCTACCGGAAACATCGAAAGCCCCACAAATATTGGAGCCACCAAAGCTAGTACTAGCATAAATATTTCCAACAAATACATAAAAGCCTTTCTCAAAGCCAGAGCGTTCTTTTGAAACGTTAAATCGCCAGGATTGCGGCCATTGATAATACGACTAGCATTAAAAACCTGACTGAGATTATTAGGAGTAGCCGTACCCGCAGCTTCAGCCACCGAACCCTTATCGTCAGGCTTCTTTGCCCTAGCCACTTTTTGATTTGACTCATCCTTTTGAGACTTATCAATGTTGGTGACAGCCGTAGTCAGCTCGGACTTAGTGCTGCTCAAAATAGAGCTAAACCGACCATTCAGCCGAGTATCCATCAAAGCCTGACCAGTTGCCAAACATTCTGTGAGCTTGGTTTGATCAATATTTGCCTCGCAGGAACTGTACAAGCTCTGCATCAAATATCCATCAACGCTCGATCGGGCTAAAACCTGAAAAGCCTTCTGATAGCTCACATCCAAATCCACCACCCTGTGCATAGATCTATTTATATTGTTAACAATATCCTTTGCTCCAAAGGTTACACTCCGCATATTAAAGCCACCATTGGCCAACAGCACCACTACCAACAACGGCCACATCAACTCGTTGACCACCGGCAGCAAAGTACCCTCTTGCAAAGACCGATAAAACTTTAGAGACCAAAAACCGACCCCAAACACTGCTGCAAACAGCCCCAAGCCACAGCTCATCTTGTACAAGCTACCATTTAGAGCATAGCCCCACATTACAGTCAGCGCTTTAGGAATTGTTTCATCGGTAACATTAGTAGCCGTTGAATTAAAAAAATCGCTAATTTCATTTACGTTCGCCGCCACAGCAAATAATGGCTCGCCAAACAGTAACATCATACTTATGCCTCCCAGCAAAAGAGATTACATATCAGCCAGTTGTGTTCCCTAATACAGGGCGAGCGCGGCAGAGTAAACAGCTTTCTTGCCCATAAAAGCTCAAAGCTTTTTACCCAAAACACTAATCCTCATATAGAGAAAACCAAATCACTGGCAATCTTATTAAACTGATAATAAGATATGTTGTATTATGTTGCAATCTACTTTACAATTTTCATGAATGAATTTGAATTCACAAATAAACTACTGGCTAAACAAAAAAAACATATTAACTAATAGAGATTATTCACGATCGAATCTCCTCCCCTCACTAGATCTCCAAAAACAACAGATCCAAAATCAACCACATCATATTATTTCAACAAAAGACACCGATCAATTCATCATTGAATTCCTCGCAGCAGTAAGTTTAGAAATCCCAGTATTCCTCACTGATCCGCGCTGGGGCGAAGTAGAGCAACAACAATTCATAGATTCGATCGCTCAAGGCACTCCCCTCCCAGGCACCATCATGATTCCGACCGGGGGCACTAGTGGAAAACTAAAATTAGCGATCCATAGTCCCGCCACTCTCTCCGCCGCAGTGCAAGGATTTCAAGAATTTTATGGCGTAGCTGAAATCAATTCTCATTGCTTATTGCCCCTAAATCATGTCAGCGGTTTAATGCAACTGTGGCGATCGATCACCACCAACGGCCATTTCACCACAAACGAAGCAGTCCCAGAATCCTTTATTTCATTAGTCCCCACCCAACTCCAGCGCTGGTTGCCCGACCGATCGGACTGGCTGCGATCTTTTAAAACAGTAATTATTGGTGGTGCCCCGGCTGCCACGAATTTATTAGCAGCAGCTCGTGCTGCCCAAATTCCCTTATCGCCCAGTTATGGAGCCACCGAAACAGCAGCCATGGTAGCAGCTTTGCCTGTCGCAGATTTTCTGGCTGGAGCTGTGGGCTGTGGCCAATGCTTACCCCATGCTCACCTACGGATTCAGCCAGTAACTGAACGCATCGAAATTAAATCTCCATCGTTAATGCTGGGCTACTATCCAAACCTCAGAGAACCCCAAGAATATTGGCTGACCGATGATCTTGGTGAGTTTGATAAGCGAGGAAACTTACAGATTATCGGTCGAGAAAGCCAAAAAATGATCAGCGGTGGCGAAAAGATTTTCCCAGAACAAGTAGAAGCCGCTATTTTGGCCACTGGCCTAGTCACAGATGTGTGTGTCTTGAGTATCCCCGATGCAGAATGGGGCGATCGAGTAGTAGCCTGTTACGTTGGAGCTGTTGATCCACTAGTTTTACAAATAGCTGTAGCCGATCGGCTAGCTGCTTTTAAACGCCCCAAAGCTTGGTTTGTTCTGGCAGCAATCCCCCGCAATAGCCAGGGGAAAGTCGATCGATCACGACTGCG
>JANOXZ010000138.1:0-2991 GCA_031418695.1 Synechococcales cyanobacterium VAR_35_metabat_10 | reverse complement strand
CATCCCCTGACTATCATAATATAACAGCAATTTCAACATCATTTAGTAAGTAATAGACAGCTTTTATACTTGCCTAAATTCTGAATTGGCAATTGCCTCCTAATTGATAAATTCACAACAGGTAATAAGTCTGACTCCTTGATTTTGACACGACCAAACTTTTGGTGATAAATAGTGATAGGTACTTGCTCTACTATTAATTCAGCAATGAGGCTAATATGATCGCCAAGTTCTTGGACTGATTTACCATCAGCCGATAAGTACAGCTCATCAAACACTTCTAAATACTCGGCAACGTTAGAACTCTGAGGAGTAAGTAATTTATTCTCCTGAATTAAATAGCCATAGTCAGGGACATCAACTGTTTGTTGTGCTATTTGATGAAGCACAAAAGACTTTTGCATTGTGCAATTGAGCAACATCTTAATATGTGCAGTATTTTGGAGTAAAGATGATTTAGTAGGCATTCGCATTGCCCTGCCTTTAAGTTTCTTTTTAGGGATTAAGAATTTTGGGTCAGTATTTTGGATGATAGTTTGTAAACCAATAATCTGTTCTTCAATCAAGCTAGGCATTGCAGTCGATAACAAAGATTTTTCAGTGCTGAGAAAAAAGTCATGGATACTTTGATTTTCCTTAGTGAGTTTAGGATATTCATCAAAATAAAAATCAATCAAGATACCTAAGTAGCGTCCTTCGCTAGTAATAATTTGAGTGCCATATAAAATATCAATGTTATCCATTGTTTTATGAATAACATTGTAGTCAGAAGTAAGAGCTATTGCAGTTTTAGCAGAAATGATAGCCATTGCCGAGTCTGAAGGTGAAATCTGCATATTGCTAAACCAGCAACCTTTTTCGATTAAAAACCCTAATAGCAGGCCATCATACTGCTCAAAGATAGCATCTGTAACAGTTTCGATTTTCCGGATTAAGTTCTTGTTGACAACAGAATTGTTAGGTAAAGTTTTTTCTTTACACATAATTTTAATCCTTTAAGATAATTTTGGCTTTTCGGTAACTTCTGTAATATTGAGAAGAATATTCTTCCGCACAATTACTGTTTCAGTTTCAAAGCTATGGTCTAGAGACACGATAATAATCTTGGGATGCACCTTGCTGATCACCAAGTGCTAGCTTTGCTCGACTGCGATTACTATAGGCTGAGGCTAAATGCGGGTCAAGTTCTAGGGTATGGTTATAGTCTTCGATCGCCCCTGACATATCTCCTAATTCTGCCTTAGCCGTACCACGATTAAGGTAGGCTTCCACAAAATCGGGGTTTTGGATAATAGCAGAACTATAGTATTTAATTGCTCCAGGTTTGTCACCTAGGCGCAGTCTTTTGTTACCATGGTTATAGCAATTTATTGAATGGTCAGAGTTAACTAGCTTTTTAATATTCCAAATATATCAATTTTGCATTGGACTTGCTCTTTCAAATAATTTGATAGGAACAGCTTAAAGGCATTTCTAGTAAGAATTACAAAAAAATTTTCTGATGGGTTTTGCAATTTTCACTTTAGTTAATCCCTCATTATTTACCGGGATCCTCCTGTGGCACTAAATGTGCAAAACATTAATTAATAATATAGATCATAGGCATGATCTTTAACTTGAGGCTAGTTTGAAGAAGCCTTTACTGAGCAATAACATGAAGCATTATTCTAAGTTTCCAAACCACGCGAGTTGCCCAATAAATTAAGTTATAACTTTTCCTACAACTTTATATAATTACCCGTATACTAAGAGAAGATTGTGAGGAAGTTGTGAGGAAATGGCATACCCTAGCAGGGTAAGCGCATTTCAAACGCTTTTGACAGTTACGGGTACGACAACGATTCGTGTAATTTGGTATCATGAGGCGCTTTAAACCTCGGAATTACAATGCTTTCAAGGATTCAATTTTAACAGTGTAATGAACCGTTTTATCTGAATAGGTTTTATATAAACGGGAGGTCGAGTTTATTGGAACGAAAAAGTGAGTTAAGGATTCAAAAACAGCCCGAAACTCCCTTCACAAAGTACTCTAAGGCGAAAATAGCCCAACGCGCCAAAAAAGTACATTTACATTTCAAACCCTTACTAGCCATGCCTTTCAGACTAGGCTAAGATACGGATAATTTCCCTCACAGCGGCCTGAAAGCCATAAATAAGAAAATTGATGATTCGCTTAAACCCAATTCTAGATAGGGTTTGAAGGCAGTTTAAAAATCCTTAACTCGGTTTTCTGTTCCAATGTTTTCACCCATACTGCGGCGATGATCCAAACATAGAATCAGCTTCTAGCAATGCTTTCAAAGGGATGTGAAGAAATCACCAAGTCACCACAGCTATGAAACCTTCATCCGCCGACAGATCGCAAACACAGTACTACTCGACCACTTCCCCCCTCGTTTAGTGGGATACTCCTGCTCATTGAGAAAATCAGCCACATCACCATAAGACTTCCCCGATCGCCTGTGACGACGAATAACCTCAATGGTCACTTGCTCATCAGAATCTTCCACTAGCTCCTTGTTACCACTGGGTTTTGCACCAAACCGAGGCGCACCGTAAGCATAGCCGCCATTTTCAGCCTTGGACTTCCGACCGCCCTGAGTGCGTTGGTTAATCACCGATCGCTCCAAAGTAGCCACAGCCGCCATAACTGTTAGAATCAGAGTGCCCATGGGCGTGGAAGTATCAACCTGTAGATCCAGCAGAATCAGCGCCTTCTTCTCTGGCTGCAAGACATCTTCCACCAGCTCCAATACATCCCTGGTGTTTCTGGCCACCCTATCGAGCTTGGCTGCCACAATTCCATCAGCCCGGTAACGAACAGCTTCGAGGGCTTGGGTAAACAAAGGCCGATCGGTGGTGTTCTTGCCGCTGCCGACTTCTTCAAAGACCTCGACCAGCTCATGACCCATGGCAGCGCAGTATGACTTGATTTTCCGGCATTGGTCAGCTAACGAGGTGTTTTCAGCTTGGTCTTGGGTGCTAACTCTG
>JANOXZ010000137.1:0-2435 GCA_031418695.1 Synechococcales cyanobacterium VAR_35_metabat_10 | reverse complement strand
CTTATATTGATCATCATCGTAATTCTAGATCTCGTAAATCAAGATTACGATATTCGCTCATGTGATCAATTGCATGGGCTTTCTTCTGGTTTTGCTATCTGCTCAGAATAGGTAAGTGTCCCGCTTTAAGTTGCTACCCGTTTTGCAAGAAGAGATGTTTACCAAGAATCGTAAATACTATGTGTTGGAGAATCTAGAGGAACTAATGGGAGCGGTGAATTTTTTGTTTGCCGAGAGTGCTGCTCAGTTATTATCAAGCTAGTTCCATAATGAGAGTCCATAGAAAGGGCGTTCCCTGCGCGGAGCCGAACGGGAACGCTATTGAACTCATCGAATTCATAGGGGTGGTATATCGCCTAACGGCGACACTACGCTATCGGCTCCGCTCACCCCATTTGGTGGATTTTTTAATATCTTAAGCGAACCATATTGCAATGAATTCTATAATGACAATCCAGCAATTCTCTGTGCCTTTGTCTATAGTCGCCACTTCTTTCAATCTAAATTGATCTCTTTGATGACGAAGTGTATAATTTACAATATATATAAATATTTTGGTTATCTGATTATGCTGCCATTAAAAGAGATTGAAGGGACTTGGGAAGAACTCATCCAAAACTCCGATGAATTCTCTGGCAAAAGATTTAAGCTTACTTTACTAGAAAAAAATGAGTCTAGAGAATTAGAGCTATTAAAACAAATCAATATTGAGATCTCAGCAGAAAGCTGGGAAGAGTATCATGCACTTGAAGCTAAACGCCAAGCTAGCACCTTAACAGAAGAAGAGCACAAAAAATTAATAGAAATCAATAACAGCATTGAAAATGCTAGTTTCCGTCGGCTTACAGCGTTAGTAGAGCTGGCAGGTTTACGAGGTAGATCGCTACCAGAAATAATGGCAGAACTAAGTATTTCTGGATCTCAGTCAAATGGCTAAGGTAACTACAGGAGAGAGGAATTTTGTGATAGCAAGAGCAAATAGTTGTTGCTAATACTGCTGGAGCCAGCTTGATTTATCAATAGTCAGTCAGAATGATTGAGAAACACTCGATCGAGCCAATAATTAAGCTGCTCTTGTATTTTTTGCC
This sequence comes from Synechococcales cyanobacterium VAR_35_metabat_10, assembly GCA_031418695.1. Taxonomy (GTDB): domain Bacteria; phylum Cyanobacteriota; class Cyanobacteriia; order Cyanobacteriales; family Chamaesiphonaceae; genus JAAFHZ01. Next base: position 1,347 of record JANOXZ010000137.1, on the reverse strand, counting down.
TAATACAGTAAAGTATTAGTGAACTTGTAACATCAAGTTCACACCTCTAAATACTGGAATCTTGGGCAATGAGCAACCAGCTTTTATTGAAAACGATCGAGAAACTACTGCTTTCTAGTAACCCAGTAGGGCTAAATGATGTCCAGATACTAGTACTAGAAAGCACTTTGGCCGGAACATCTTACTCCCAGATAGCGGGTCAATCCACTTACACCGTAGAGTATCTGCGGGAAGTAGGCTCTAAGCTGTGGCAGACAATTTCAGAATTGTTGGGTGAACCAGTCAGCAAAAAAAATCTCCGATCGGCATTAGAGCGCTACCAACAGTCAGCGGTATTAGAAGAATTAGACCGCAAATACTTTTGGGGCGAAGCGATCGATGTCTCTACTTTCTATGGCCGTGAGGAAGAACTTAAGACCCTAGCAGCGTGGGCAACCCAAGATCACTGTCGCCTAATCGGAATTCTGGCGATCGGCGGCATGGGGAAAACGGCCTTAGCCGTCAAATTGGCACAAGTAGTCGCCGGACAATTTGAATTTATAGTATGGAAATCACTTTGTAGCGCGCCACCGTTAAATAATTTTCTGGCAGAAATAATTGGTGTCTTAGCTCCAGAGCTAGAAGTCGAACCAGCACAACAGCTTGCAGTTTTAATCGATCGGCTGCGACAACAGCGCTGTTTATTAATTATCGATAACGTAGAATCGATCTTACTCGCTGGTAGATCTCACCAATATTTAGCAGGCTATGCCGGATATGGAGATTTTTTTCGGCAGGTAGCAGAATGTAGCCATCAAAGCTGCGTGGTGTTGACCAGCCGCGAACAAATAGCCGAAGTCGCCAACTATGCTGGGAATAACTTGCCCGTGAGAGTTTTGAATCTGGGTGGATTGGAGCTTTCAGCAGCTTTATCGGTATTAGATGACAAAGGCTTACCGTTAATAACCGAACAAGGTCAAAAGCTGGTGGAATTATATGGTGGTAATCCCCTCGCATTAAAAATAGTTTCCACCTCTATTTTGGAAGTATTTGATGGTCAAGTCAGTGAATTTCTGCGCCAGGGAATAGCTGTATTCAATGGCATTCGGTGGCTGATCTCTAGTCAATTCGATCGACTGTCCCCATTAGAAAAGCAGGTGATGTTTTGGTTGGCGATTAACCGCGAATGGATTTCCGTGAGACATCTGCATAGTGATCTGTTTCCGGCAGTATTGGACTTTGGACAAAATCCAGGCTGAAAAGGGATGAACACGATGTAAAAAAAAGGATAATGACGGTTCGGACAAAAGACCCGCCATCATTCCCAACACTATTATGCCAATACTTTGCACCGAGCATGAACTCAAA
>JANOXZ010000136.1:0-11145 GCA_031418695.1 Synechococcales cyanobacterium VAR_35_metabat_10 | reverse complement strand
GAGCTTTCGCGGATGCGATCGTAGATCTCCTGACGAGTCCGAGGTTGTTCGGTCATAGGGAAAAAACTGGGTGGGAAAGATGCCCAGATCGGGCTGCGCGGCTCCTCTTCGTAAACCTCTGAGGACTGGATTGCTCAACGCCAGCAGAGGGGGGTACTAGTGGCTCATTAGATGCAAGGCATTCACACCGTGATAGCCACTAGTACCCCCCTCTGCACAGTTAAGAGTAAGCCAGTGATGTGTGGCTAGACTAAACGCAAGGATGACGATCCATCATCCGGGTTGCAAGTGGTATTAACCGCGCAGAGATTGGGTGAGTACGTCAGTACTGAGGTTATTGTATCACTAGGTCGATCGATTGCCAATACTTTTTAGCATAATTGTTTATCAAATTTGTGAACAATACAGGTGATTACTTTTATTAGCTATTGACTCTTGGCTAAATTTGCCCCAAGATAGAAGTTACTTATTAAGAATTATTTGCAAGAAGGTTGAATCGATGAAAAAGATAATTGCTAAATCTTTAGTAGGAGTGCTGGCTGGGACGGCGTTGGCTGTTATTAGCGGCTGTACCTCCGGTAGTTCCCCATCAATCACCCTGGTCTTTCCCAGCCGATCGGATAGCACCGATCTTCAGCAAAAAGCCGATGCGGTGGCCAAGATTTTGTCCAAAGAATCGGGGTTAGACATCAAAGCAAAAGTAGCCGATGAGACAGCCGCAGTAGAATCGTTGAATGCCAATCAAGCCGATATTGCTTTTTTGGGCAGCAGGGGCGCACTAAAAGCGGAAAAATTGACCAAAGCAAAAATGTATTTGGCAGAAGTGCGACCAGCCTATTCTGGTGGTCAAACCTACAACTCAATCTTTGTGGTGCCGAAAGATAGCAAGTTGACTGATCTCAAGTCTTTGAAGGGTAAACGGATGGCCTTTACCTCTCCTACCTCTGGCTCTGGATTTATCTTTCCGGTCAGCAAGCTGATCAGTGAAAAATTGGTGCCCGATAAAGAGAAACTCGATCAATTTTTCGGGAAAGTTATCTATGGTGGCAACTACGGTAAAGCCTTGCAGTCAGTGCTGCGTGGCCAAGCTGACGCAGCCGCAGTTTCAGAATATGCCATGTCTCCACCCCACATTACTGAAGCAGAAGCTAAGAAGCTAAAGATCATCCACAAAATCAGTGGTGTCCCAGCTCATGGAGTGGTCATTGATGATGATGTTTCGGAGCCAGTGCGAGAAAAAGTGATTAATGCCTTGCTGAAGATGAATTCTGGCAGCAATAATGAAGTGCTGAAATCTTTGTACAATTCAACAGAGTTAGTGAAGGTAGACCATGAAAAACATTTGGCACCTATGAGTAAAGCCTTAGCCAGCATTGGAATGGAGCCATAAATTGAACTCCTCGATCGCTGAAGGCACAAGGGTAGCTATCGACCCACCGGTTATTGATTGTCAAAATCTGACGGTAGGGTACGATAACTCTCAAGGTCGGCCAGTTCTTAATACAATAAATTCTCAAATTAGACTAGGAGAATTTGTGGCCATTATGGGCTTAAATGGTGCTGGCAAATCTACTTGGTTACGTTGTTTAGCCGGTTTGGTGCCCATTCAACAGGGGCAAGTGCAGATATTGGGGCACGATGCTAATCCTCGTAACTACGGCCAGATTCGTCAACATTTAGGCACAATGATTCAAGGTGGTGGATTAATTCCCCAGCTTTCAGCAATCGAAAATGTGCTGTGTGGCTGTCTTGGCCATTACTCTAGTTGGCAAACTTTGATGGGGTTCCCGATGGTAGAACAGACCAGAGCCTTACAGTTGCTCCAACAGTTTGGATTAGCCGAAAAGGCTAATATTATGGTAAAGCAACTGAGTGGTGGTCAACAGCAACGAGTGGCGATCGCCCGTGCCCTAATGCAGAATGCCACTATTTTATTGGCCGATGAACCAACCAATGGTTTAGATGTAATGGTGGCCAAACAGGTGATGGATACCCTGGCCGAGTTGAACCAGAAGCAAGGCATGACCATTCTGGTGGTGCTTCACGATTTAAAAATGGCTGCAACCTATGCCCATCGAGCAATTATCTTAGATCAAGGCAAAATATTTTATGATGGTGATACCAATTGTCTATCAGAAATTTTTGCTCAACTTCATGCTGGACAGCCTCATACTCTTTAAGTTAATCTTCAGTGTCTAAAATCTCTCGCCTGAATAGAACCTCCTTAAGTTCTTGGAAAACAACACTGATTTTGCTGTTGGTTGTCGTGGTCTATATCTGGGCAGGGCAAAGCCTAGATCTAAATCTTCAGACTTTGGGGAAGAGCTGGCCATACGTGATAGATTTTGGCCGACGGTTGTTTCCTCCCGATCTATCGGTATTAGATGTTGCGGTCAAGTCTTTGCTAGAAACGGTGCAGATGTCTTTGTGGGGAACAACTTTGGGAGCCTTATTATCGGTACCAATTGCGATCGCTAGTGCTCATAATGTTGCCCCTGTTCCACTGCAATGGGTAGCTAATTTTTTGCAGAATATGGTGCGATCGGTGCCTTCAATTATTTTAGGATTAATCTTTGTTTCGGCCACTGGTTTAGGAGCACAAGCTGGAACCATGGCTCTAAGTATTTACACCGTGGGTTATTTGGCCAAGTTTTTTCAGGAGGCGATCGAATCATTAGATGCCCGATCGCTAGATGCGCTGGTGACGATCGGTGCCAAGCCACTGCAAATTTTACGCTACGGAATTTTGCCACAAGTAATGCCGCTGATTTTGGGCTATACGCTGTGGATGTTTGAGTACAATATTCGGGCGGCTTCGGTGTTGGGAGTGGTTGGTGCTGGGGGGATTGGGTTTCAACTTAAAAGTTACATTGATGGTTTTGAATATCAAAAAGCCACCACCATGATGCTGGTGTTGTTAGCTGTGGTAACTATTATCGATTTATTTAGTAGCAAACTCCGCCAACGGCTAGAAAATTAGATTCTCAAGAAGGTTTGTTGATACTGCATTCTTAAGGCCAAAATATGTTCACAAGGGCCTTTGAATAACTTGTTTTGCTGATGCCAATTACAGGTGCAGTTGGCGGCAACCAATCGTTCATCCCGATCGATCTCGGCGGTAGGCTCGTAAGTCTGACCACGTTTGCCGACGGTTCCAGCTAAATGGAGAGTGCCATTAGTATCGATCGCCGAACTACTGATTTTGACTTGTTTCTGGGTGACTAATTGACTGGCCGCCGACTCCCGATCGTTGGAGAAACGGAGACTCTCGATCGGCAGTGGATCTCGGGATAACTCTCGGACTCGATAGACCTGTTTATTGAGATCATAAATCGCTTTACCAGCCTGGGTATAGGCACTCAATGCCCCTAAAATTATCTTGCGATCGAGCTTGAGTCTTTTAGCCAGAGCATCTGGCGACTCCACCCAATTTTCTTGGAGCGCCGCAAACACCCGCTGCTTTGTCCAATCATCCACCGTAGCGCGGGGAGCCATGAGATCGAAGTTACCGGCTTTTGCCCAGTCATTCGCCGTCCAGCCCGAGAGGCCAAGAGTAAACGATAAATCATTAAGATCTGCCACATAAAAAGAGGGTAGACCAGTACCTAGTAAATGCACCGTGAACTTTTTGGCAACCGGAATTAATCGCTCCAAAATCAATAAGCGGCGGCGACCCCAGACTCTAATTTCCTCGGGTTTATCGCCATGATAGAAAGATCGATCGCATACCACCTCTTGATTCCACGGCTCAAAGATCACCCGCACCGGCTCACCGGGCTTGAGGATATAGCGCATACTGCGTGGCCCCTGTTTTTCTTTGCGGCGGCGCAGCACAAAGCAAATATTGTAAATATCCATCGGATGCAAATCGAAGGTGATCGAGGGCAAAGACATTGCTGAGTTTACCTGTAAAAAACCCCGCACCCAACTATCTGGTAAATCGATTTTTACTTCTTTATAATCTGCTTCACCAGAGGTTTCTACCCCAAAGCCCGTGGGGTCTACTTCCAACACAGTGGATTTGTAAGTGCGGATTTTTTGGAACTCGTCATAGAGCGCCGCCGAATAATCGACATTAGTGGTGCCACAGGCAAAATCACCAACTTGTTGAAAGACCTCATAGCTGGCTCCCAAGCGACCATAGCTAGATTCATCTTGGCTGAAGCATTCAAAAAAAACTTCGTCGGGATGTACTGTAATTACCGGATCTAAGACAAACCAAGCATCTCGGTCTTTTTGATATAGGTAGTCAAAATATTTGCGAACTGCTTTGTCGTATCCGGAGTAACGAGCATCATGTAATTGCCGCAAACCAGTCATTTCAGCATCTAGTTCTCGTAGCCGATCGGTTACAGCTTGTTTTTGGCTAGCAATAAGCTGCCAATCGATATCATTACGCTGCGCTGCCCATTCTTTGTAGGCGGTTTTGTCTTTGGGTTTAAAGCGTAAATCTGAGATCACCACATCATGCAAGGCACTAATCGCTTCCCGGAAGGCAATGTTTTGGCGCAGTTCACCCCGAAAGAAAGTTGGCTCTCTGGTCAGATCGGGGGCAAAGGACATCTGGGTGCGATCGGCACCACTAGAAACACTGCTACTACGTTGATAACTATAATTAAATTCCATGATATTAACACCAAATATATTTCAAAAAGTTTTACAAGATTCAAATGCAAGGTGGGCTGTTGCTGAGCTTAAAATGTAGGGTGGGCAATGCCCACGATTAGGGTTTCAGTGGAATTCCAGACTTTTTGTTGCTTGTGAATCCTATGATTTTCAGGAGATTGGAGGAATTCTAAGATCAGCCTAGAATTTACAATGAAAACCATGAGATCTAGGTGGTGGGCAGTGCCCACCCTACAATTGGTTTTTCTGGGATCAAGATTTTAGGGTGACTTCTTTGATTTTGATGGGGACGGTAAGTTCGGGGTATAGTTGATGGATTTTTAGGAGGGTTTCTAGCGATCGGGCTTTTTCGCTGACGGCGATCGAGGCTGATTGTCGGGTCAATACTTCTATTACTAACTGAGCAGCGGTGGCACTCTTAGTTGCCTCGCTACTCAAGAAATTAAAGATTCGCTCCTTGGCTACCCGCGCTCGGTTTACTTGGGCTAACACCCGCCCAAAATAAGGAGTTAACTCTGCCAATCGCTCCAGATTATCTGCGGCATAGTCTTCTAAATATTGACTAGCAAAGAGCTGCATGTCAGTAGTGGGATGTTCGCTGAATTTTAACAAATACTCCAAGCCATCTTGAGCTTGAAAACATTTGCTGACCAAATCACGACCAAAGCGACGCACATCTTCGCGGTTACTATCACAAATGCTAATTACCACTGCTGGAGTCAGCTCAGCGGGCTGCAAAATTTCACCGAACAGTGTGAAGCCATAAGCCCGAGAATCATCCCACTTGGAAGCCATTACTAAAGTCGCTGCCAATAAATCTTCGCTGCTTTGGCGCAAGCGGGGTAAGATTTTGCCCAACATTTGCCAGCCAGCTTCTCGCACCACCAATATTTCATGGTGAGTCAGTTCGGCAATTCTTTCAGTAGAAAGATTGGCCACCCATCGATCGGCGTTGGTCTGTAATAATCTGCCACTCAGCTCTTGAGATGCCGTAGCCGGAGCACTCAATAGCATCCAAGCCGTTGCTTGATTGGCAACTTCCATCCAATTGGGTAAATCATTTTGCAGAAGCTGAGAAATAGAGCTGTGCAAGCCCTCTGATGATTCTGGAGTCAGCAATACTGGTAATAACCGATCGATCAATTGCGCCATAAATTCAGGATAAACTTTCAAGCGGCGCAGGCAGGGCACAATGGCTTGGCGCATTTCTGGCAATGGATGAGTAGTGAAACTGAGAATCAGCTCCAATCTATCGACCAACATTTCATCGGGCAGTTGACCAAATAACTGCACTCCGATCGAGCGCACTGCATCGATCGGCGATTCAATTAAAGCATCGATTAAACCGGTGGGTAGCTCGATCGCTGGGGTTTGGCGATCTAATAAAATTCTGGCTCCAGTGGTTTGTAGTGTTGCCAATGGATGCCGTAGTAAATCTAGGATTACTTCTAAACCGATTGATCGTAGGTGGGTCTGGAAACAGGTGGTCAGGGTCTGAGTGGCATTCTCGGCAATCACCGTTTGTTCTGGGGTGAGGGTTAGGAGTCCGGCAATAATCCTACCAATTAAGCTCTGCGCCAAATTGGTCGTAATAATTGTGGTACTCAAAGCTTGGCGAATAAATAGTTGAGTATCTGGTTGAGGGCTGAGTACTAAGCCAGTAATTAATACATCATCAGATAAGAACCGAGCGATCTGAGCACTCAGCCATCCATAGGCTTCGGTTCTAGCAGGGGCGTAGGCACAGTTGACGATCGCCAAAATCAATTCGGGCTGAGGATTCTGAGAACTATAACGAGATTTGGCTAGCCCAAAACTAAATTGAGCCGTGACTTCGTAGGGTTTGGCTAATAGTTGAATGATGTTATCGATCGATATTTCTTGGCAAAACTCTGGTGAGTCGGCGATCGCTTTGGCGGCAAATTCATGGACTGGTTTGCAAGCGCTTTCACATAATAATTTTAGTAGCAATGCTGGCTGCTGATTCCACAGTTCAGAGAAGGCTTCTTCTCTGACAGTAGGCATAGAGTCGCCCGGTTTATAGTTCTTTTTACATTGCCAAATATCCTTGCCAGATTTGAGTTCATACCGGGGACTGTTGGTATATAAAATATGATTGAGAGTCGAATATTCGGCATAGGCATCCCAATGATTTTTAGTGATTTTATTGTATTGATATGTCTGGTAATTATAATCTGAGTATCTGACGGATTCTTGGGGCTGCACAGCATTCTCGTCGCTATATTGCAAGAGAATGGCTGCGGCTATATTGATATATGCTGGCTGCGCTAATTCTCCTAGAACTTTCAGCGATCGCCAGACCCGACGGCGGAGATAATCACGAGTTTTTGAACCATAGGCTAGCCGGGAATCGATGCTGCTAATTTCTTGTTTAAATTCATTGGTAGCAACTCTTTTGTGCTTATTGGTTTGATTCTCACGTTTCCAACGGTTAACAGTAAAATCTTGGGGTCTGCCGGGTCTTTCTTGATCGAAATAGAGATGACCTATGTCACTTGGATAAAATGGTGACTCCAAATCTAGGCGATAAGTTAGGATGCCTAACACTTCAGCATCACAGCGATACTCCGCCGTTTTTAGAATATGTCGCATGTACTTAAAAAAGTACATTGATTCGGGATAAATTGACTCACGATCAAGATTTTTCTGGCAGAGTTTTGCTCGAAACTCTTGGTATCCGCCCCGCATCACTTCGTCCGAGTCACCATAACTAGATTCAAAGGGAGTTTCTTGCACAAAATTGAGAATAATGTGGCGGCAAGATTCTCGATCGATCTGATATAGCAAATCAATCACTGAAAAATCTTGGATTGCTGCTGTACTTAGATACTCCCAAAATGCTGATAGTAATACAGCTACTGATTCTTGCTGTTCGATCGCCGATCTGATTTTGGGGGGCAACTGAGCCATTAACTCTGTGCGCAAAGCCGCTTTTTTCGATTCACTGAGCTTAAAGATGGCCTCCAAACAAATCCGCCGCACATGATCAGGATGATTGGCATCTCGATAAGCTTGTTCTAGCAGAGGAACTGCCTGATCATCGCCACAATTTCCTAATGCCCAAGCAATACTATAATTCCGCAAAGGTTGATTGCCCCATAACTGCATTAGCAACGGGGCCGCAGCGGTTAATTGCAATTCACCACATCGCCAAATCACTCGATCGATTGGCCATTGTTTAGGTGCATTAGGCTGACTGGGGTTGCTGACTGCGGCAGTTAATCGATCGAGAATATGCTGATTACGTCCCGCAAAATCTGGGACAAATGCTGGAGCCACAGCCTTTGGTACTGCTACTACAACCGCCGCCGAATCTTGATAGCCTTTGGCTAGTTTCGAGTTCACTAACTTATCGAAGGCTACTTGCGCTGATGCTAAAGCCAAAGCTGAGGGCGTTTGACAACCTTCTTTCAGTGTTCCACCCCTTCGTCCAAAGCGGTAATTCACCACATATCGATCGGTTGCCAACTGGCAGAGATCTACTTCGTAGACTTTATCGGAGCTACCGGCTTGGTAGACCAAGATTTTGCGTTGAATTAGCTGCATAAGAAGACTCTCGGCGAACGCGTCGGGTATCATTGTACTATAAATAATGGTGATCGATCGCAAGATATCTGATCTAGACTGGGAATACTGACTGGGAAAGGAATCTAGATTTTTGCAAGGAGCTTGACTTATGCCTGAAACCAAAACTTACTTAGAATTGTCTCAAGATGCTGGATCTGCCCACAAGTTCTATGAGGTAGTAGTTGATGGCAGTGGTGTCACCATCCGCTTTGGACGAATTGGCGATAGTGGCCAAGCAAAAACCACGGCTTACCCTACTCCAGAAAAAGCGCTAGCGGAAGCAACCAAAAAAATCAACGAAAAACGGCGCAAGGGCTACGAAGATGCAGTTGTAGGTGTGCGCCAAAAACGGGCAATTACTCGCAGAGAAATTGTCAGTAACCAATCTACAGCTAACCAAGCGCCTGTGATCTGGCAGTTTGCCTCTGGCGCATCAGCTTTTGGCATTTTTATCGACCAACAGCGTTGTTTAGTGGGCAATCAAAATGGTCAAATCTTTAACCTCACTCACGATGGCAAAGTAACCCAGCAATTCAAACTACCCGACGGGGTGAAATGTATCGTTGCCGACGATGATTGGCTGTATGCAGGCTGTGACAACGGCAAAGTCTACGATCTAAATGGCAAAGTCCCCCACGTTGCCTACGAAATTGCTGCCGATGTGGATATTTTTTGGCTGGATATTGCCGATGGTATTTTGGGTGTATCCGATGCCGCCGGAAATATCACCATTATTAACCATGAGGAAGAATCTCAATGGAGCCGCAAAAGTAAAGGATCGGCGGGATGGATGGTGCGCTGTGATGAAATTGGAGTTTATCATGGACATAGTGATGGTGTAACTATGTATGACTGGGAAGACGGGCGAGTTATTTGGACTCAAAAGACCGCTGGCAGCGTGTTATTTGGTTGGCAAGAGGAAACTACTGTTTATGCTGGTACTTCTAACGATCGAATTTATGCTTTCAGCAAGGCTGGTGCAGTTGGTCAGGTATATCAATGTGATGGAGCCGTTTATTCTTGTGCCACTGCCGCTGATGGCAAGTATGTATTTGCTGGAGACAATTATTCTTCGATCTATTGTTTTAACGAACAAGGCGATCGACTCTGGAAATTAGCGACGGGCTGTGGTTCAGCTTTTTCGATGCAGTTCTCTGAAGATCGACTATACATTGTAACTACTAACGGGATGCTGGCTTGTATTGATGTGAGTGAAGCTGCGATCGCCGCTGCCCAAACCGGAACGGTGCCCCAGGCAGTAAATGTTAAGTCACCCAAGCTTGATGCAATCTTGCCTTCTACAACTCTAGAAAGAGTTACCAACACCAGTAATGGTGTGATTTTACAATGTATCAAAGAAGGCAAAAATCTGCGAATGCGGATCTTGTCACCGGGCTATGAATCTAGCTGGAATGTGCAGTTCCCCAATGAATTGCGTCAAGCCGGAGCCAAGTATTTGGTGGATGAAGTGCGGGAATCGGCCAGAGGCGGATTTTATCGAGCCTATGGAGATATTAAATCGATCGATTCTTGATATGCTGGATAGAGAAGATAAATATTGATCGTGAATCACTCAAGTAGATTGGGAATACTGGCTATAGATAGAAGTCTTAGCCGAGTGGCTAACATAAAAATATGATGTTAATTCTTTGGAGTCTATGTGGGGTAATTGTCGTTCTTTTGGTGACAAAACTCATCGAGAGAGCCAGTGATGCTTTTCAGGTTTTGACCGAAATTGAAAGCAGCGCCAACAGAATGTATCAAAGTGTAGGTTTGAATCTCGAACAGTAAAAAGAGGTCATGATGCGATATCACGACCTTTTTAATAGATTTGGGAATAATCCTAATCTTGGTTTTGATACCACCACCAAGTAAGCATTGGCAGCACAGTAGCCGCAATAAGTAAAACAATCACGATCGTCGTAAAACTAAAGCGATTGGCGTCGGTTTCTTCGGCGGTCAGGTAGGTACTGCCAGCAACGGCTTCTTCCTTAATGACTGGTGGCCCCGGATCTGGTTGACCAGTAATCACTGCCGCAACTCGATCGACCGCATCAGAAAAAGACTGGTTGTACTTATTGCCAGTGCGCAAGGGCACTAACATGGTTTCGGTGGTAATACTGGTGGCGATCGCATCGCTCATCAATTCCTTAACCCCAGCGCCAGCAACTACCCCAGTAGTATTCGTAAGATCATCGAGCAAAATAAGCATCTGATTTTTTTGAACTTCCTCAGTCGGAAACCACTTCTGGAAAATCTTGGTGGTAAAAGTTTGAGCATTGTCTCCATAGTCGAAGCGATGGATGGTCAAGAATCGAATTTCCTTACCGGTATCTGCTGCTAGCTTCTCCATGACACTACTGATCTTAGCCTTGGTCGCTACACTGAGCACTCCGGCCTTATCGATCGACCAAGTAGGGACTCCCGGAGAAATGGTGGGAATCTCGTATAGAGCAGTTGCTGCTGCTGGTAACAGCCAGATCTGCCAAGCCATCAATGCCACGACGCATAACAGGCAAAGCTTTTGGCCAAATAACCGAATTTGATTCATAAGAATAAGGAATAATAACTGAAAATAATCTTTCCCTAAAATACAACAGAATTAGGGAGCGCGTCAGAGGCTAATCCCAGAAGAGACAAAATCATGATAGACGCAGGACTCAGCAGAATGGTTTAATGAGTGCTGGATGTTCGATAAAAAAATTATTCAGGAGAGTTTTATTATGGCTTTATTTATATACGTTGGCTTTTTGGGTGCGATGGCCGTTGCTGCTGTTGGTCTATTTTTTGGCTTACGCGCTGCCAAAATCATCTAATTAAAATCCTTGAGAGTCGCCGCCAAGCGGCGAGTGTGTATTCACCAAATTCACCATTGTTTTTTCTGCAATGAAAAAATATAAAGCCGCCGCCGGTCAGATTACTAGCTCCCCC
>JANOXZ010000135.1:0-2525 GCA_031418695.1 Synechococcales cyanobacterium VAR_35_metabat_10 | reverse complement strand
GCTTTCACAGTCGGTTTGCGATCGATGAATAATAGACGTGTCATTTAATACCTGCCGATCGCCTTTGATGCAAACGACACGATCGATCACCCACCAATCCCCTCCCAAAATTTCTAGCACCACCCCAGGAAGCCGAGATCCTACTGGTGCTTGCTGTTCTCCCTAAGCAACATTAAATCCCCGAAAACCAGAGCTACGAAAATACAGGGGTCACTAACCACATAACTTTACTGGTTATTGTTGGGCGCGATGCGATCGCCTTTGGCACAAGCGGAGCTGTTTTTCTCATTTACCCTCTACATCCTCTGGATACACCTACTAGCCTGCTATGATATCGAAATAGGAAAAGTAGCTTCATTCAAATCTCATGTCTACCAACAAATTTCGGTTTGGAATCGCTGTACTCATTAGCCTTATTCCGATCATCAGTAATATTCAGCTCAACAAGGCTGATGCTAATCCAGCAAACAAAGAATCTGCTGCCGAAACCGATCGACGCAGAACTCAAGAAGTATTTAGCACCCCAAGCGAAGAGGAGCTAAAACGAGATCGGAAAATTAATCAGATAGTTGATAGTTGGGAGAAAACTGTTGATGCGGCTGGCCTACATACCTTACTTAATAAAAACAAAGAAATTTATACCCTCCTGAAATTTGATTTTAAAAGGGAGATGGAAATGCCAGCTCTTAGAAAACTGTTTGCACCAGAAAACCAAGCAGATTTGAAGCGGATAGTAAAGTGTCACGTAATTCCATTCAGACTTTTGAAGAATACCATTCCTAATAACTCGACAGTAGTGTTAAAAACAATGGAAAATGGTTGTACCGCAAAGGTACGAGGAGAATTTGTTGAAAAACTAGTACCAGAGGAAAAAACTACCAGCCGATCTAACGGGACAGATTGCTCTTATGAAGGATCGATCGAAGGGATACCAATAAGACGATGCCGTGAGACCAGCCGTTCTGTCACCAGAAAAACCGGGAGAATGATAACTTATAGTAAGACTAAAATATGGATCGATGATGATCAAGTTGAAGAAGCTCCGAATGGAGGAGGTGGCCTATACATACCATATCAAATCTACAAAATGAAAATGCCCCCAGATTTACAGATCAAATACGGGAACGGGAAATAAGTTTTGTGATTGCCAATCAGGGATGTAATCAGTAACTGCTGGACACTCGCTATCCATCACGGAGTTGCTACTCAAACCCATATCTAGAAAGTTTCTGCCACTACCCAAAGACAGCGAGAGCTACAAGGACACTCTGACCGCATGACTGTTTCCCACATCCTCCAGGACTACGCTGATGCCTTTGAGGTCAAGATTTCACTGATAGCGTTGGTTGGCGCGGATAATCGATCAGGCTTTGGGAGATTTACTAGATTTGCCAGAGCTGGAATGGTAAAGTTACTTGGTAAACGGCTAGACTTTGATTTGTCGTCGAGAATTACTTTTAACTAAATTGGTGGGCAACTCACCCGCAGATAAAGCCTCAATAATCGCCATAGGGTCATATTGACACTCGATCGAAATCTCTTTTCGCTGACGTGCTGATTCGATCCGCGCCCGCTCGTAGGCCAGAATATCTGACAAATACAAGATATCCAAATTACAGCAGGCCAAGTAATCAGCAAAATCTGCGGCTTCATCACCCCCAAACATTCGAGGAAAAGAGGTTTGCCAGAATTCTTGCAAGATTCTTTTATAAGCCGCGCCACCAATTTGCCTAAAAAGTAATTCGCTCGTCCAGGGCAAAGCTGTGACTACTGTACCCGATCGAGCTGAACCAATTAAATGCTGTAACACCGCCATTCCGGGATCCTCTGCTAACCTTCTCTGTAGAGAATTAGGAGCTGAGCCTACCGCCAAAGATTTTTGAGTGCAAAGCTTCCCTATGGTCTCTGTCCAATTAGTAGGATTGATCGCACTGTGAGGCTGTTTGGTAATTACTGGTTGCTGGATGATTAAATTTTGAACTTTTACATGTCGCTGCTGCCACAGCTCCTGAATATCTACTAACTGGACACGAATAGCTGCTAGCCCAACTTTTTCAATTAATAGTGGTGATACTTCAAAAATTAGTGCTCGCAAGTTAGGAAGCTGAGGCAGCACCCTTCGGGCAATTTCCATTAACTCTGGCTGTACAACTCCATTGTGAGCATCTAGCCAATAGCCATTGTATTCTTCGCCACCAGCCAGATGTACTTCCAACACGCGCTCTAACGGAATTTGAGATAAGAATTCATCGATCGACTGCCGACCATTTCGCTCATTTGTCCAAATGTTGTGTAGATCTAGCAAAATCCCACAGTTAATAGTGGTAGCCACAGCAGCTATAAACTCCCCATCACTCCATTGCTCTGGCTGTATTTGCTGGTATTTCACACCGGTTTCGGAACCGTCCAAAATGATTGGGACTGGATCGCAGGTATAGTTTGGTGCGATGCCAAAAACCATTGGTTTTGGCAAAATGGAAATATTTTTCGACCCCTGCATTTGTTTTTCGCAGCCCAGCGGGTCG
>JANOXZ010000134.1:0-2150 GCA_031418695.1 Synechococcales cyanobacterium VAR_35_metabat_10 | reverse complement strand
AGATATCATCATTTTCGGTCAGACAGATGGTTGCTGTTTCGATCGCCCTAATTAATTTACTGGTAAAGCAGACATTCACCCGATACCCACTGAGCCGACAGGAAGCGATCGTTTCACTATTAACCGGAAGTCCAACAGCCGCTCTCATCATTACTATCATGGTAATTTTTGGCGGGTTATTGTGATTTTCTCAAGAATTTTAGTCGAATAAAGCTGCCGAAAAGCTGCGGGCAATGGTTAGCATCACGACAGCAGTGAGTCGTCAAGGTAACAAAGCCGCGCCAAAAGAACAGCAAGGGATCATCGCCGGAACCGAAATTGCAGTGAAGTTACTAGTACCCGGTGATATCGTCTTGCTATCAGCCGGAGATATGATTCCCGCTGATATTCGGCTAATTGTTGCCAAAGATTTATT
The DNA here is from genome assembly GCA_031418695.1 of Synechococcales cyanobacterium VAR_35_metabat_10. Classification (GTDB taxonomy): domain Bacteria; phylum Cyanobacteriota; class Cyanobacteriia; order Cyanobacteriales; family Chamaesiphonaceae; genus JAAFHZ01. The sequence goes on along the minus strand of JANOXZ010000134.1, from coordinate 1,735 downwards.
CTTGAGTCAATCTACCCTCACTGGCGAATCGCTCCCTGCCGAAAAGCACGTAGATCTCATCGATCGGCAAGAGAAGAATTCTTTAGAACTAAGCAATCTTTGCTTTATGGGCACCACGGTAGTTAGTGGTTCCGGTACTGCTGTCGTAGTTGAGACTGGCATTCATACATATCTATCATCACTAGCAAAAACGATCGGAGGCACCAGAGTTCGCACCAGTTTTGACAAAGCTGTGAATAGTGTAACGGCGCTGCTATTGCGGTTTATGCTAATCATGGCTCCACTCGTATTTCTCATTAACGGCATCGTCAAACACAATTGGGTAGAGGCATTTACTTTTGCTTTATCAGTGGCGGTAGGATTAGCTCCTGAAATGTTGCCGGTGATTGTGACCGCAAATTTGGCGAAAGGGGCGATTGCCATGTCTGACAAAAAAGTGATTGTCAAAAACATCGATGCAATTCAAGATTTCGGCTCGATGAATATTCTCTGTACCGACAAAACAGGTACCCTCACCCAAGATAAAATTGTTTTGCAGCGCCACTTAGACCCCTATGGCAAAGAAAGTTTAGAGGTGCTTAAATATGCTTACCTAAATAGCTTTTACCAGACTGGATTAAAGAATTTACTGGATGTCGCAGTATTAGAGCATAAACAAGAAATTGCCTCTTTGGATGTCGATCGAGACTACCATAAATTCGATGAAATTCCCTTCGACTTTGTGCGGCGCAGGATGTCGGTGATTATTGCTGAAACTGGCAAAGAACATATTCTGATTTGTAAGGGTGCCGTTGAAGAAGTCCTCAAAGTCTGCACTCAACTCCAAGTCGATGACAAGATTTTGCCGATGGATGAGTCGGTTCATAACAAGGTTGCTGATTTGCAAAAAAAGCTCAATTCCGATGGGCTACGGGTGATTGCAGTAGCATACAAGAAAATTCCAATGGAGCAAGCTCACTGTGCGATCGCAGATGAAAGTGAGCTAATTTTATTAGGTAACGTTGCCTTTCTCGACCCTCCAAAAGATTCTGCTGCCCAAGCGCTCAAAGCACTCCAGCGCAATGGCGTTGAGGTGAAAATTTTAACCGGGGACAATGAAATTATTACCCAGAAAATCTGTAGGGATGTGGGTTTAACCGTTAAAAATGTTTTATTAGGTAGCGATATTGACTCTTTGAATGATGCTAAATTAGCTGAAGTTGCCGCAACTACTACCGTTTTTGCTAAGTTTTCACCCACCCAAAAAGCTAAGGTGATTCAGGTATTACGCCAAGCAGGTAACATCGTTGGATACATGGGTGATGGCATCAATGATGCCGCTGCTTTAAGAGAAGCAGATGTGGGCATCTCGGTCGATACGGCTGCTGATGTTGCCAAGGAGTCGGCAGACATTATTTTATTGGAAAAAAACTTATTAGTCTTGGAGTCTGGAGTTAGGATCGGTCGCCAGACTTTTTCTAACATAGTTAAATATATCAGAATGGGTACCAGCTCGAATTTTGGGAACATGTTTAGCGTTTTGGGTGCGAGTGCCATTTTGCCATTTTTACCAATGCAGCCAGTCCAAATCTTAATTAATAATCTCCTATACGACCGTCAATTCAAAACTGAAGTGCAACGGCTAGAGGTCTTCCCCGGAGGGACTCATAAGGATATACTGGTGTTTACTACAACAATAGGATATCCCGATGAGATACACCCATCTTACCTCTTTAGAGAGAGATCAGCTATATGT
>JANOXZ010000133.1:0-7150 GCA_031418695.1 Synechococcales cyanobacterium VAR_35_metabat_10 | reverse complement strand
ACATATAGCTGATCTCTCTCTAAAGAGGTAAGATGGGTGTATCTCATCGGGATATCCTATTGTTGTAGTAAACACCAGTATATCCTTATGAGTCCCTCCGGGGAAGACCTCTAGCCGTTGCACTTCAGTTTTGAATTGACGTTCATTGGTTTTAGAGAATAATTCTCGATTAATTCTATTCACCATATCTGCACTTATTCTTTGGCGAAAATGTACCAGCATTGAAGCATCAAATAGTGGATGGTTACTATAGACTGACATTCCTAAAAAGTACTGTAAGTAAGGATTTTCTTTTATCTGCTCTACCGTTTCTCTATCACTTATCCCTAATTTCTCCTTGACTATCAATGCTCCTAAGGCCATTCTAAATGATTTAGCTGGTGCCCCTATATCAGTTGAGAATTGTTCAGCATATTCTTCTTCAAACTTTTCCCACGGAATTAAGTTTGATAAAATCACCCAGCGATTGTCCTCTGCCAATTTGCATCCAATAGGAAATTCGATATTTTCCTGCTGCACTAGATTTGAATCGAGTTTTCTATACATTTTAACTCTGGTGCCGGGATTTTAACTGATTTTAGATCATTTCCTCGCATTTGGCTACCTCTAAACCTCGTCATAAACCTCTTGCTGTGTCTTGGCGAGAGAACCAAACAAACAACAACAGGGAAAATAGTTCATTAAATCTAGAGTGGTTGATGCCTTCATTACCCATATCGATCCAAATGGTATTTAGGTTAAAAAAAATCCGCTCCGATTCACTTTGGGGATTTTCAATCCGTTGCAGATATTCTGCCCAGGTAGCATTACGCCATGAGCTGATTTTCTGCGGTTGTGGAAGGGTAACTGCATTACTCACAAGACTTTACCTGGGCGATAACTTAGATATTAATTACTACCATCATCTACTTTAGAACCAATGAAATAGCGGTAGCCAAACCATAGCACCACAGCCACCACACCCAAAGTCATCAGCGAAGTAACCAACTGAAACACCGTCTTGAGCAGCATTAAACCACCGATCGCCAGACCCACAGCCACTGCAATTTTGCCACTGCTGGGCATCAGCTCAAACCAATTCTTAGTAGCCGCAATTTTTTCTTGCCAAGCCTGAGCTTCAAAAAGCTCACCATCTAGACCCGAAAGAATCTCTGGAATTATCGGCTCCGCTGGAGTCGATTTTTCTGAAGCAGGATTATTATTACCCAACTTCAGATTCTTGATTTTTTGCTGCCACTCTTGCTGGTTAGAAGAACTCATGATTGGTAGATTTTGTTTGGTAAATGTATAGAAAGTCTATGGAGTATTAATTTCGATCGCCGCCACATCGATCGTATTAGGTGGAGCCACCCGAGTCACAGAGCCTTTAGCTACCTGCAACGCCTCACCGCAGCTTGGGCAATCTAGCTCCGTGCCCTTAAAACCGGTCAATTCTTGATCACACACCGGACAATTTGCTTGGATAATATTCAATCTGGACCAAATGACAAAGCCCCCGATCGCCACCACCGGCAACAGAATAATTAAACCCAAAATCAGCAGCGCCGACTTGAGCACCCATCCTAAACCTAGGCTTCCTATTAAAGCGCATATTAGGACAAAGGTGATCCAAGGTCGAATGCCTGCTGCATTTATCTGCCAAACCTTAGGGCTGTTATCAGTCACGGAGCCTCTTGCTGTATCAAAAACATCATTCCATTTTAACGCGATCGCTTCATTATCGCCAAAACAGTTATTCGGATAACCAGCCAAAAAGCCCACCACCAAAGGACTTTGCTACCGAGGTTAATTTAATTAATCGTAGATTAGGTGTTAGGAGGAGCCGCTTCTACACCGTTGGGAAAAGTGCGATCGAACTCGGCAGCTAAGTCTTCTAGTTCAATCAGGGCTTGGTTAATATCGATCGCCAAATTAGAATGCTGAGGGTCGGCCAACAGACCCCGGAGCCAAGTGCGCTTGGTTTCGATATAGCGGACGCGCTCTTGCAGAGTTTGGAGTTCCATGGGAGTTAAATGAAATGATAGATACCTTAAGGTACTCGATAGCTTCACTTCTGCCAAGGACAATTTATAAATTGAAAAAACTCTTAAGAAAGTAAGCCACCGTGCCGCTCTCATACAGAATGTAGCAGCCCAAAGCCATTAATACCCAGGGAATTAATCGATCGCCATATTTACCCAATGCTCTGCTAATTATGGGATGCTTCACCAACCGCCAAGCCACATAGCACCAAACCCCCACCAGCAGCAAAAAAGTCGCCAAAATGATCAGCAGCCCCGCCAAATTTTTGCTGGCAAACAGCGGCACATAAATCCCCAAGTTATCACCCCCATTGGCCACCGTAATCGCTCCGACCTGTAAGACCTGGGGTGGCACAAAAGCCAATAACCGCTGAAGTCTATTGCTAGCCGCTGACTCCAAAACTTGTATGGCATCTTCGGCCTCATCATTGGGACTAAATAACATCTTGAGGCCAATCCCCAAGGGCACCAAACCCAACAGACCAATCCAGTGCGCTGGCACCAACCTGCCCCCAAAATAGCCCGGTAAACTGAGCAGCAATAACATGCCAAAACCCAAATACTGACCAGCCACAATCTGCCAAGGGCGAAATTTAGCATTCACCTGAGCAAAAAACACCATTAACACCACAATGTCATCTAGGTTTGTGGCCACAAAAGCGGTGATGCCCTGCAAAATATGGAGGCTCAGTTGATTCATAAGTATAAAAAAATCCCCCGATCGGGGGAAGAAAAACTAAAAATTAAGCGAGACGATAGAACTCTTTGGTATCGCGCTGATAACCCCAACCAAACCCCTCGGGGTCACGATTACGAGTCCAGTCACCAAAACTCACATCCGATCGACGTTTGTACAAAGTACTAGGATGAACATCTAAGCGCTTCGCCAAATCAGCTTGGGTGATGGTTTCCGCCACACTGGAGATTTCTTCTAACTCAATAGTTTCTTCAACTACCGGCTCATTCCCGGCATCAAAAATGCCACGCAGAGCTTGGGCAAAACTAGAACCGCTGGGAGTGTTCTCTTCAGCTATTTTGGCAGACTTGATTGGAGCTTTTGGCTCTACTTCAGTAACTACTACCGGCTGCACTGGAGTTACAGCAACTGCGGCAGGTACCACTTTGGCTGCCGTTTCTGTCGGAGTCACAGGGGCAATTGGTGCTACGGCTACCACAGTTGGCGCTGGTTGTTCTGGTACTGCTGGCGAATCGACAACCTTTGCAATAATCTCGGGAACAACAGCTATCGGAGTCGAAAGAGGCTGTTCTAGAACCGGAGCAGATTTTTCTAAAGTTTTGGGGATAGCCGCAGGCTCAGCATCAACTACCACATAATCTAGCTCAGCTAGCTTCTGAGAAATAGATTCATTCGAGCTGAGTCTCGCAAAAGTATTTTCTAGAGAATTGACAGTCAGAAAGCTATAAACAGTGTCGCCAGAATCCGATCGATAGCTCACACCGCCGATTTCGGCGGCTTTACCTTGCAGGTAGCGATCAGCTATAGGAGCAGAAATATTTGCGCGTGCCGACAGGGCTAGGGGAGCAATTTCTCCCTGCTGCTCTAACACCATTTGGCTGAAATAAGGATTAACTTGCTGGGAGATTTTTGCCCATTGATAGCTCTGCCACACACTATTGCCGGTGAGAAACACTACTCCACCGAGGATAAATGGCCATGCTATAGACAAAAACACTGCCACAAATGCTGCTGGCAGCAAAATTAGCAAAAATCCTGGCAGCGAGTTATCGTGTTTGACAATTTGGTCAGACATTTTTTTGCCGGTGGATCCTTAAGGTAGGTACCAAAAGATTTTAAAGGATCAGGGGCGTGGAAATTGGTAAATTTACCCAACTGGCAACATTCCGAAATGTTGTTTACTAGATTGCTTGAGGGGAACTACTTGGCCTGTAACAGTTTGGCGAAGCGATCGAACTGAAAATGCTCTGCCATAAGCTGCCGAATAATCGCCACTTTCACTGGTTCTTGAATCCGAATCCGGGCAAAAGCATCCTCCACAATTTCTACCGTGGTCAGAGTATCAAAATTCACCGAAACAATCGGAATTTCTAGATCTTCAGCCCGCCGAATAATATAAGACTGAGGCGAAAGATGGCCAGTGAGAATCAAACACTGAGTAGAAGTCTCTAAAGCCGCCAACTGAATATCTTCCCGATCGCCCCCAGTTACCACCGCCATACAGCGCGCCCGTCGGAAGTAATCTAGAGCTGCACTCACATTCATCGCCCCGATCGACAGACTTTCTACCAACAGATCCAATCTTTCTGGGCAGCAGAGCACCTCGGCCTGTAATCTTTTCACTAATTCCCCCACGCTCACACTGCGCAGAGTGCGGTTTTGGGGTAAGATCCCTAATACAGCAATCCCTTGTTTTTCTAGAGCTGGAGAAATTTCTTGGCTGACCAAAGCCATATCAGCAGGGGGCACATCGTTAATGACCACTCCCAACAGCCGATCGCCCAACAAATCTTGGGCAGTCAATAACCGCTCGATCGACTGAATAGACTGGTAGCGCATCACCAACAACACAGTGGCATCAGCCACTTCGGCAATCTGAGCGGTAGATAGATTAAAACTGCGCCCTTCCCACAAATTGCTGCCGCCTTCGATGCACAGTAGTCGATCGGGCACTGCTATCTGTTGACGCAGCAGAGCTTGATAATTTTCGGTATCAGCACCAACTAAACGTTGACGCTGAGCTTCGGCAGTTAAACCCACCAGAGGCATAAAGACCTGAGATGCAGTCAAACCTAGCCACTGACGCATTAATCCCACATCGGCTTCTTCTTGCCCTTGGCCATTTTCGTAATAATTTCCTAAAGGCTTACTGTAGGAAATTTCTACTCCTTGCTGTTGAAGCTTGTCGGCCAAACCCAACAAAATTGCCGACTTCCCACTGCAAGCTTCCATTGAAGCAATTAGTAAATGTTTATTCGCCGCTGCCACTCCCCAACTCCCTGCTGCAAATGTTATTAACTATACTCGGGATTCTGCCCTCAGATCATCATTTATGGGCGATATTTTTCTAGTAGTGCGTAGCACCAGACAAAAAGTTCCCGATAATTTTAACAGCAGCCTACTCTTCCATTTTGAGCAGCTTGCTACTCTTCCATTTTGAGCAGCTTGCGGTAAAAAAGCTGGGGAAAATCAGGAATATCAGCGTCTTTACAGCTAATTAGCCAATCAATCAAAAAGCTGATGAACTCAGAATTCATCATGCTCAGCTCATAAATTAAATCAGCATTTTCTTCAAACTGCATCCGACAACGAGTCATGTCACCGGGCAAATCGCGCATTACCCAGTTCGCCACAAAAGGGATTTGTTCTTCGTTCGCAACATTGCGATAACCGATCAGGCCACCTTTGTAATATAAGGTGATCGCCTTGGGCAGCATATTGCGCCGAGCCATCGACTTCATAAAATAAGGCATGTAGAGGTTCACTTTGTCGGGGCTAGCGGGAGTGATCTCATCGAAAAAACTCATAAACAAACCTGGGAAATATGCGGGTAGTTCTCTTTAGCATTCACCAAAATCCTGGCAAACTTGCTATGTGAAGAGAGAAAATTGCGGAGATTCGCGCTAAAATCCGATAACCAAACGTAAGATCACTCCCCCACTATGGCTCCGCTAGTTGCAAATTACTATCTGACCTACCGCTGCAATGCCCGCTGTCACTTCTGCAATATTTGGGCATTAGAACCGCCCGCCGAAGCGAATTTAGCTACCATTGAGCATAACCTCAAAGACCTGCGCAGGTTGGGGGTGAAATATATCGATTTTACTGGCGGTGAGCCATTGCTGCGCGCCGATGCCCCTGAAGTTTATCAAACAGCGAAAAACCTGGGTTTCTATACCAGCATGACCACCAACACCATCCTTTATCAACAAAAGGCTAAATCGATGCAGGGGTTGGTGGATTTCTTGAATTTCTCGCTGGATGGCGGCGATGCCGAAACCCATGATCAATCTAGAGGCGTGCGGATTTTTGACACTTTGGTCAAATCAGTAGAGCTAGCTCATTCCCTCGGTGAAAATCCAGTATTGAACCACACTGTCACCGCCCAAAACTATGGACGGATTGATGAAGTTGGTGAACTTGGCCAAAAGCTAGGAGCCAGAGTATGGTTGAACCCAGCCTTTACGGCTTATGAGCATTACAACTCTAAGAAAAACCCCACTACCGAAATGATTGAGGCGATCAAGAGCAGCGCAAGTAAATATAGCTGCATCGGCTATAACCGGGCTGCTTTGGCCTTTATTGCGGACGGCGGCAACGACACCAGTAATCCGCGCTGTAAGGCTGTGGATGCAGTAATTGCCATCTCACCCGATGACAAGCTATTACTGCCCTGTTACCACTTTGCTCAAGACGGAGTGGCGATCGAAGGCAAGCTCTATGACCTATATAGAGAATCCGAAAAAGTTGAAAGCTATCGCCAATCTCAAGGCAAGCTCTCGGTATGTGAAGGCTGTACCGTTTGGTGTTATTTGATTCCTAGCTTCTTTATGGGCATCGACAAATACTGGTGGTTGAATGGACTCAGCAACGCTGAAGAATTCTTTGCCCGCAAGAAGTTCTTGCAAGTGGTTTAGGTCTCATGTCCAACAACAGTCTGCCGCTGCCAGAAGATCTATCGCTTGCCCCCCCAGCTATCGATTTCACGTTGGGGATGGATGGCCGCCGGATCAAGGCAGCACTGGTGTTGGCCACTGTTTGGGCGATCGTGTTGACCATTCATGCGATCGATGGCTGGTGGGTGGTCTGTGCAGCAGCTCTAGTGCTGTTGCCCCATGCGCTGAAGTTGTTGACCCGTAAACCAGTCGTGCCCCCAGCAGCAACAGCTACTCTGCCCACTATCTCATTATTAGTTTCGGCGCAAAACGAAGAATCTGTAATAGCTCAGCTTGCCGCCAATCTTTGCCAGCTCGACTATCCAGCAGAACTCTACGAAGTTTGGGTAATTGATGACCGCAGCACTGATCGCACCCCGCAGCTTTTAGATGAATTAGCCCAACAATATTCCCAACTGCGGGTACTCCACCGCAGCACTGCTGGCGGCGGCAAATCGGGAGCACTGAATCAAGTATTGCCTCTCACCAAAGGTGAG
>JANOXZ010000132.1:0-4855 GCA_031418695.1 Synechococcales cyanobacterium VAR_35_metabat_10 | reverse complement strand
AAATGTCCGCCATTATCTAAAGCTTGAATTTCTGACAAACCATGCTCGATAGATCCCAAAGGCGGAAACTCTAGGTGATAGGCATATTCAGCCAACGGCCCAGTCTGTTGTCCGACCAAATAGTGCAACCAGCGAGTTTTGATGGCTTCTACCGGCTGGTTTTCAGCAAGTTTTTGCTGATCTTGAATCAAGGCGCTTTCGGTGGCAGTAAAGATATATAGGGGATCGGTGGCAGCTCCAGAGGAGGCAATAGTAAGCGATTCAAGGGCTAGATTGCCCTGAATTCCCTTTTTACCCAAGGTATCGGGCATATATCGATCGGGGAGTTTAAGCTGCTGTTTGAGCTGACCACTGGCTAAATCAAATTCGCCAATCATCGGCGGTACGCCATTATTTCGATCTCCCTCACTGGCAATAAACACCGTAGAGCTTGGCGAAAGGGCGATCGCCTCTGGATCAATACTTCCTGCTGGATAAGTCTTGCCATCAGCTCCTTTGAGACTGGTGGATTTTAAGACCTTCACATCTTTAAGCTGCGATTTTTTATCTACATTCACCTTGAGAGTGTAGAAGCGGGCTGGCCCTTTGTTACTGCGGTCATCAGAAACAGCATAAAACACTCCTTGCTGTCGATCGTAGGTCAAACCAGACAAGCCACCTAAGGGTACGCCATCAATGCTGAAATTATTGGGGATCCGATATTCACCTAAAAACTCCAGTGAAGTATTTAAAAAGATACGGGGAGCAGCTCGTGATTCACAGCTAGTCAAAAAAACAATAATGCCAAACACACATAAAGCAAATCCCAGTGCCACAGTAGCACTGAGAATTTTTGCCCCTAAGGTACGTTTTTGGACTGGCGGTTTCGGTTCCAGATTGTCGGATTGCAGATCGGTCATGGCCAAAAGTCACTGAAATTAATAGCAGGCTACCAGACTTCTGGTGTCTAGGTCTTACCAGACAGCGCAGAACCAAATATCAAGCAATTCTGCACCGTCTGATTATGATTATTTTAATAGCTGAGTATCTACCACAGCTCCAAAATCAAGTTGGGATCTTGGGGGTTGTAGTAGCGGGCAGATCCAGAGGAGGTAGTAGCTTGATATCCCATCCAAGAAGGAATCCGGAATCTACGAAAACTTCTGCCACTAGATTCATAAGTGCTGTCACCAACGGTCTTGGTTGTTTCGGTAGCTCCACTTTGGATCGCCACCCGAATGCCTTTTTTCTCATCTTTAAAGAAATTGCCCAGCACTGGATCTTTAACGTTACTAGGTGCGCGCATTTTGTAAATGTTGGCTCCCACAAAGTCAGTTTTGGTGATTTTCGCCCCACTCAAATCGGCTTCAGCTAGGTTAGCGCCTTGCAAGTCAGTAATTTCTAACACGGCGTTGTTTAACTTGACTTTAACTAGGTTGGAATAGATCAAACTAGCACTCTTGAGAGTGGCACCTTGGAGATCTGCACCCAAAAAGTTGGTGCCCACTGCCGATACACCGCTTAGATTTGCTTTGGGCATGATTGCACCAGCAAAGTTAGCTCCGTTCAAATTGGCATTTCTCAGGTCTACCGAAATCCCGCTAAAGTCAATCCCAACAAAAGAAGTGCCCGAAAGATCGCAACCAACGCATTTGCCAGTGGATTCTAGCTTTTTGAAATCTTCCATCTTCTTGAGTTCTGCTGGGGTAGCTGCAAACGCTTTAGGAGCGGTTAAGTTCAACACTAAGGGAACAGCTAGGATAATAAAAATATAAGGTAATTTCATATCGATCGATTGGTTGCAAGACTGGGTTTAAGACAATAGGGGGGTTTACAAGTAATGAATGCCGGTTATTGACACCATATACCCATATACATCATTAGAAGGATCTTTTACTGTTTTGTTGCAGAAATTGCTACGAATTTTTCTGTCAGTAGCGACAATAGCCGGTTTCTTGACCACGCCATGTCAATTCAGCGGAGTTCCATCTGAATTAAATTGGCGACTACCTTCAGTAGTACTGGTCGGCGGCTTACCAATCCAGCTAGGAACTCGATATCTTCTCTTATTCTGCCTGCCTGCTTCTAGAGTTCTATCACCAGTTATTTTTTCTATGAGGGTTGTTCCATTCCCTAATACTCTTTGGACACCTGGGCGATCGCTTCTAAAAGAGTTGCCCAGAACAGCATCTTTGATAGTGGGAGAATATTGCATTTTATAAATATTTGCTCCTACAAAGTTAGTTTTAGTAACTTTGGCACCACTCAAATCGGCTTCGGCTAAGTTTGCCCCATACAAGTCAGTTTTTTCTAAGATAGCGTTGTTCAATTTAGCTTTAACTAAATTGGAATAAAACAAATTAGTATTTTTCAAAGTGGCACCTTGCAGATCTGCACCAAAAAAGGTGGATCCTACTGCTGAGGCACCACTGAGATTCACTTTGGGTAGAATTGCTCCAGTGAAATTAGCACCATTGAGATTAGCATTTTGCAAATTTACCGGAACTTCAGAAAAGTCAATTCCCACAAAAGATGCTCCCGAAAGATCGCAGCTTACACATTGGCCAGTGGTTTCTAGCTGACTGACATGTTGAGGATTAGCCGCTAATGATTTGGTCGCAGTTAAGGTGGTGACGAGGATAGCCCAGGCACATGTCAAGTAGAGTGCTTTCATATCGATCGGGTGATTCTAAGATTACAAAAATACAATAGTTTGATCAATGGGTTGTTGGGAGATAACGTCCACATGCTGCTCTACAGTAGCAACCAAAGATTTTACAGTTTTGCGCTTCAAATTAGCTGCCAGACTAATTAAAAGCATAAATTATTTGAGTGGTTAAGTTTTCTTGCCAAACCTTAGCTAATTTGTTGATCGAATGTTGCTGTCGATCGAGCTGTACCTGTAGCCCCACCAATGGATCAGTACCATTTGCTAATAAGAATTCTATGCTTTCTACTTGTGGCCAAGTGGAGATTTCTTGCAGAATGGCTTGCAAGGATTTGAGATAGGGATGTTGAGCATCGCTGAACCATTTTTCTTGGGTTTGGTCAGGTTGGTCACAGCCCAGATGAACAATGGTGGTATTGGGGGTGCTGGCAAACACTGCTGCCCCCAGAGGGCGGGCTTCTTCCCGCAAAATTAAATGATGTTGATCGGCTAAGCGCCGCATTTTTTCTAGATGCTCATACTTATTGGTAATTTCGATCGGTTCTTCTTTCCAGTTGACAGCCAGAGCCAACAGATAGGTCTGAAGCAGCATGTGGCCGAGCTTTTCGGCTTTGGTGGCCAAGTAAAAAGTATTGAAATCATTGACTTCGATTAGTAAAGGCACTCGATCGACTATTTCGATGCCATAACCTTTCAAACCGGCGATTTTGCGTGGGTTGTTAGTAACCAGGCGAATCTTGCCGATCCCCAGATCATTCAAAATCTGTGCACCTACCCCATAGTTGCGTAGATCGGCAGGAAAACCCAGTTTCTCATTGGCTTCCACAGTATCAAACCCCAAGTCCTGCAAAGAGTAGGCTTTGAGTTTGTTGATTAAACCAATTCCCCGCCCTTCTTGACGCAGATAGACCACCACACCCGCACCGACGTTTTCGATCATCTTCAGGGCAGCTTGGAGTTGCATTCGGCAGTCGCAACGTAGGGAACCGAGAGCATCGCCAGTTAAGCATTCTGAGTGCATCCGCACCATGATTGGTTTGTCTTGGAAGTCGGCGGGGTTGCCTTTGACGATCGCCACATGCTCGGAACCATCTTGAAGATTGCGATAGCCATAAATTTCAAATTTACCGAACTGGGTGGGTAGCTTGGTAATGGTTTCGCGGCGGACAAACCGATCGTGTTTCAGCCGGTAACTAATCAGATCGGCAATGCTGATGATTTTGAGTTGATGTTCTTTGGCGTATTCGATCAGCTCTGGCAGTCTTGCCATGGAACCATTAGCGTTTTGAATTTCGCAGATCACGCCAGAAGGGTCGAGTCCCGCTAACTGCGATAAATCTACAGCAGCTTCGGTGTGTCCAGCTCTTTTCAGGACTCCGCCGTTGGTGGCACGTAGAGGAAAGATATGGCCGGGGCGACGCAGATCGCTGGGCTTGGTGTTGACAGAAATTGCCGCCTGAATAGTCTTGGCACGGTCTTCAGCAGAGATACCAGTGCTGACTCCCATACTGGGGCTGGCATCGATACTAACGGTGAAAGCGGTTTGGTTACTGTCAGTATTTTCAGTAACCATCAGGGGCAGGTCAAGTTTATCTAGACGCTCACCGGTCATGGCGAGGCAAATTAAGCCTCGGGCATGTACTGCCATGAAATTAACTAGGTCGGCAGTGGCAAACTGGGCGGCGCAGATTAAATCTCCTTCGTTTTCGCGGGATTCGTCGTCTACTACCACGATTAGCTTTCCGGCTTGAATGTCGGCCAGGGCGGAGTCGATCGAGTCAAAGGCAAAGCTGTTGGTAGTATTGGTAACGGTCTCGCGGGTCATGATGAAGTGGGAATGGCTAGCCTTTCAATTTTAACGGTTAGCTGGATTTTTGCTAGGTTTCACGACAAAACCCCAGATAAAATCTGGGGTTTTGTTGAAAATACTAAAATCTGCTGACTACCAGCTAGACTTGACTACGCCAGGGAGCAAACCTTGGTGTGCCCATTCTCTCAGGACGTTGCGCGAGAGGCCAAAGGGGCGATAGTAGCCTCTAGGACGACCAGTAACCCAGCAACGGTTGTGCATCCGAGTGGGGGCGCTATCTCTTGGCAATTGCTGGATCTTGCGGTGAATTGCCAGTTTTTGGCTCTGGCTGGTGGCGCTTCTAAATTCTTCGAGGAGAGCTTGACGCTTTTCGGCGTATTTCTCAACCATTATGACGC
>JANOXZ010000131.1:0-1674 GCA_031418695.1 Synechococcales cyanobacterium VAR_35_metabat_10 | reverse complement strand
TTGTAAAGTAACTCATTATCAGCCAATATGATAATAGTTCTTATATTTTTCGATCTGAAATATACAAAGGGGACTGTGTAGAACATCATATAAATGTACATCCAAAATTAAACAAAGTAATCATTGTATTTCGGCACACTGTCTTCCTTCACTCACTCATTTAGTCATTCTTTCGTTCATACAGTCAGAGAGCCTTAATCCTTCCGCAGCATAAGTATCTCCGTCACTACATTTCACTCGGCCAATACATTTATCATTTCGCAGGCAGCATTAGCGCACATCACACATCCACCACTACGGCCAATGCCACCTTTGCTCAACGATAAGCCTTTATTCGCTTCACTTCGTTTCTACTATACACATGCTTTTTAGCTCTGCTCTTTGGAACGTTGAAGTCTTTGCTTGCTGAGAGAAATATAATATAGTCGAAGCCATGTTTGCCTTACCATACAATAACGGTCCATGCCCGAAGTTCATGACAACAATAAAGCATTTTCTATACTTCTACTTCAAATAAGCTGCCATAAGTGTTTAGCTGACCGAAATCACCTGTTTAAATAGAATACCAAATCTATAAATTCAAGCTTAATCCTAAATGCTTGAATACTGTCAGGCAAAGCTTTTCGAGATTAGATTCTATTAGAATCGTTGCAATGGTAATTAAGCACAACATCCAATAAGTTTTTATCAAATTTGTATTGTCTATCTAAATACCCTCATATTCCAGTATTCTACCTTCACTCTTTAATATAAAAAATACTTTCGTAATACTACGAACATTAAAAAACGTTTCGTACTTTTGCGAATAAATTGTTGAATATGACGTCCACAACTAAAAAATACACCGAAAGACAAGAACAAATCGCCACCTTTGCCAATGCGATGGGGCATCCGGTAAGGATAGCCATCCTCGAGTTGCTGGCATCACAGTCCTGCTGTTACCACGGAGACTTGTCAGAAGAACTGCCCATTGCCAACAGTACACTCTCTCAGCATCTTAAAGTACTTAAAGATGCAGGGCTTATCCAGGGCGAAATCACTCCACCCAAAACAAAATATTGTATCAACAGACAGAATTATGCGATTGCTTCTGAGATATTCGCAAGTTTTTTTGCAAATAGCTTAGAAACCGAATTTACAAAAGAAGGTATTTTACTTTGCTCATAGCTTAAAATACCATTGTTTAAAAATCAAAACAAACTTATATGCAGGTTAAATTAAAATTTCTAGACAGATATCTTACACTATGGATATTTTTAGCCATGTTTTTGGGTGTAGGATTGGGATATTTTTTCCCTTCCATTGCGTCCTTTACAGATTCTTTATCGGTAGGTACTACCAATATTCCATTGGCTATTGGATTGATTCTGATGATGTATCCGCCTTTGGCGAAGGTCGATTATTCATTATTGCCAAAGGCACTTGAAGATAAGAAGTTGATGACCCTTTCATTGGTATTAAACTGGATCATAGGACCAATACTGATGTTTTTATTGGCCATTATATTTTTAAGGGAGCAGCCGGAATATATGGTAGGGCTGATATTGATCGGACTAGCTAGATGTAGAGCAATGGTCATCGTGTGGAATGATCTCGCTGGTGGCAATAGAGAGTACGGTGCGATGCTCATTGCGTTGAACAGTGTTTTTCAAGTATTGACTTATAGCTTTTATG
>JANOXZ010000130.1:0-2264 GCA_031418695.1 Synechococcales cyanobacterium VAR_35_metabat_10 | reverse complement strand
CTCTCCAAAATTAATACACTCTAAGATTAAAGGCACTCCTAAATAAAATGAACCAAAAAAATAAGGAAATTGAATCTATCTATCCCCTAACTCCATTGCAACAAGGGATGCTTTTTCATAGCCTCTCTGCACCAGATCGCGACATGTACTTTCAACAGAAAAGCTACAAATTTCATGGATATCTCAATCTGCACAATTTTGAAAAAGCTTTGCAAATAGTGGTAAATCGCCACGCCATTTTACGAACTTTTTTTATTTGGGAAGACTATCAAAAACCATTGCAAATCGTATGCAAATCGGTAAACTTGCCTTGGGAAAACTATGATTGGCGAGACTTATCTCCAGTCGAACAGCAAGCGGCCGTTAAGACATTTCTTCAGGCAGATCGGGAAAAAGGCTTTCAACTAGATCGTGCTCCTCTCATCCGCTGTAGCACGATCGGGCTAGCTGATGATATTTATCAATTTGTCTGGAGCGATCACCATCTACTGCTCGATGGTTGGTCTTCATCTACGATCCTAAAAGAAATTTTTGCTTTATATGAGGCAAATAATCAGGGGGAAAACTTATATTTACCATCACCACGCCCTTTCAAAGACTATGTGACTTGGTTACAACAACAGGATCTGGCTCTGGCAGAAACATTTTGGCAACGAACACTCCAGGGCTTTACCGCACCCACTGAGCTTGGGGATCGGAGTGGGAGCAATCTGTCAAACTCAAAAGATAATTATGGGGTACAGCAAATCCGCTTATCAATGGCGGTAACAAAAGATTTACAAGCTCTGGTTAAAAAATATCGTCTGACTTTAAATACCCTGCTGCAAGGTGTTTGGGGGTTGCTATTACACCATTACAGTGGAGACTCAACGGTAGTCTTTGGTACGACTGTATCTGGTCGCCCAGCAGATCTAGTAGGCGTAGAATCAATGGTGGGATTATTCATCAATACTTTACCCGTGTGCGCCAAGATCTCTGGAGCAGCAGATTTAGTTACATGGTTACAAGAGCTGCTAGCACAACAGGTGGAACGCGAACAATATGCATACAGCTCACTTGTTGACATTCAAAAATGGAGCGATCTACCTAGAGGCAGCTCTTTATTTGAAAGCCTTTTAGTTTTTGAAAATTATCCTGAGATTTCTCCACAAGGGCGTTTTAACAACTTAGAAATTAGCAAGTCTGATTTCTATGAACGCAATAATTATCCTCTAACCATATTAGCTGAAACTAGTCCAGAATTATCATTAGGGATTGGTTACGATAGTTGCCGCTTTGATGATGCCACGATCGCTCAAATATTGGAGCATTTACAGAAGTTACTCTTGAATATTGCAGCTAACCCCGCACAATCGCTCCGCGAACTTTTGCTTGCTAGTGGATTGACAGTAGCTTCATCAAAAACTTCTTTAGTAAGAACAGCAGAATTTGACGATCTACGCGGTCGCTCCAATCTCACAGAGCATCAGCTCTTAATTTGGCTAGGTCATCAGTTTAATTCAGAGGCACTAATTTATAATAATGCACTAACATTCACAATCCCCACACAAATCGACTCAACCCACTTCCAAGCAGCATTTCAAGTGCTAATTGATTCTAGTGATGCTTTACGAACTGTATTTCTAGCAGTGGATGGCGTGCCACAGCAAAAAGTACTACCGAGTTGCTCTTACATAGTCGATTTTGTAGATTTATCGCTAGTTACTGACTATTCAATCGCACTCGCGGATTTATTAGAAAAGCGCGCTCAGATAGTATTCGATCTGGAGAAATGTTTATTCGATACAGTCCTAGTCAAACTATCTCAGCAAAAGTTTGTATGGTATATCAACACTCATCAAATCATTAGTGATGGCTTATCTTTATCATTAATTTTTAATCATGTTTCAGAACTATATATTCTTTCTACTCACAATTCTCTACCGCAGATAATACCCTTGCCTCAGTTTCAAGGCTATCTTGACTATGAGAGAAAGTACCGAGACTCTGAACGTTATGACAAGGTCGAATACCATTGGCAACAAAAGCTATCTGAACTGATAGAGCCGATCGGTTTCTATGGTAAAACACCAACAAACACAACTGTTGCGCGGAGAGTTACTACTAAATTAGGATACGATCGTTCCCAAAAACTACGAGCTCTTTCTAGTCACCAAGGTAGTGCTAATGTTACAAGCAACACTGCTATCTCTAATATTTTCTTAGCGATCCTGTCAATCTATTTACACCATATTAGTGGTAATCGTAAACTGGCGATCGGTATT
>JANOXZ010000129.1:0-1759 GCA_031418695.1 Synechococcales cyanobacterium VAR_35_metabat_10 | reverse complement strand
CGAGGTGCTGCTGGCGCTCGAGGCGAACGGTGTGACCAGCGCGACCGCACTCGAGGTGATCAACGCCAGTTCTGGCCGCTCGAATGTCAGCATGAATTTATTCCCCGAACGGGTGGTGGGTCGCGCCTTCCCGGCGTCGTTTTCACTCGAGTTGATGGCCAAAGACGTGCGCATTGCGATCCAGATGCTGCGCGAGAGTGGCACGCCCAGCCCGGTGGCGCACCTGACGGATAACCTGATCGAGATTGCCCGCCGAGAATTGGGCGGCGCGGTCGATCACGTCGCCGCCGTGCAATTGTTGGAACGATGGGCGAAGCATGAACTTGGAATGCCACTCAAGTCTGACTGAACATGAATCCCAAGCACATGAATCCCAAGCACATGAATCCCGAGCACCTGAATCCCGAGCACCTCAACATCGCTTACGACGAATTGATGACTTGGGGACCGCGCCTCGGGGAGCCCTTGCTGCCGCGAATCCTCGAGCGCATCCCAGAAATCAGTTTCGAGATGGCCATCGAACTCGAGGCCGAATGCGGCAAGGCTCAACGGCTGGCGAATGAACTTTGCGAACGGTCTTACGCTGGCGAGTTGACGCAATTACAGGTACAAAGGTTGCTGCTCGAGCAATTCGACTGGGTTGATGCGGTCAATCTTTCGCATGCGTTGTCTCAGGGCATGTATTACGCTTGGCACGGTTGAACAACCCGAACGACCTGCACGACCCGAACCAATAGGGCTCCAATTGCCAGACCGTTCGCAAGTCAGCATTTAGACTCGAGCCATGACCGATTCCACCGTGAGTCACGAACCCGAGCACCACGTTTCCCGGGCGAGCATCGAACGCCTGAGCAAAGAAATCCTCGAGCGTTGCGATGAACTCGCACTGTTGACCGAGGAACCTGGACGCATCACCAGAACCTTCCTGAGCCATCCGATGCACGCCGCGCATCAACTGCTCGGATTCTGGATGCGTGACGCGGGCTTGCAGGTCAGCATCGATGCGCTTGGCAACCTGATCGGTAGGCTCGAGGGCAAAAGCCCGAAAACCCTGCTGGTCGGTTCACACATCGACACCGTACCGAATGCGGGCAAGTACGACGGGATTCTCGGCGTGATGATCGGCATTGCGATGGCCAAAGCGATCACGGCCTCAGGGCAGACGCCACCGTTTTCGCTCGAGGTGATCGCCTTTTCTGAAGAGGAGGGCGTGCGTTTCGCCACACCGTTCCTGGGTTCACGGGCGGTGGTTGGGACGTTCTTGCCGGACCTGCTCGAGAAAAAAGATCAGGCTGGCATCAGCGTCGAACAGGCGATTCGGGATTTCGGGCTCGAGCCGGAAGGGATTGCGCAGGCCGCGTACGAACAGCAGGATTTGCTCGGGTATTTGGAAGTGCATATCGAACAGGGTCCGGTGCTGGAAAGCCTGAAACTTCCGTTGGGAGCGGTCGAGGCGATTCTCGGGCAGACTCGGGCCAGCATGCGCATGACGGGACTGGCCTCGCACGCGGGCACCACGCCGATGCACTTGCGCAAGGATGCGCTGACCGCCGCCAGCGAGGTCGTGCTCGAGGCCGAACGTTATGCGAAAGCCAAAGGTCTGGTCGCCACGGTTGGCGTCTTCGAGGTCTCGCCCGGCGCGGGCAATGTCATTCCCGGTGAGGTGCGCCTGAGCTTGGACGTGCGGCATTCCAACAACAAATTGCGTGAACGGGCGGCCGCCGAAATTCTCGATTTTGCCTGGCACGTCGCGCAGCGG
>JANOXZ010000128.1:0-15525 GCA_031418695.1 Synechococcales cyanobacterium VAR_35_metabat_10 | reverse complement strand
AGTCCTTCTCGATCGACTGTAAAGCCACCGGTAGTATCGAGGCTTTCCGATCCAGGTGGGTTTTCTGGAAGATGTTTAAAGTTGTCACCTTCGCGTTCTTTGCGGGCAGCTACTTCTGCTGGAATGATGTTTGCATCATATCCATCAGCAGTGTTATGTAGTTCGCTCTGTTCTTGATCTTGTGAATCTAGTGTTTGCAGTTCGTCGGTTTCTACTTCCTCACTAGGAGGTACAGTCGATTGTGATGTTGGAGTAGTCATTAGGTTATTGCTCATAATTCAAAAGGCTTCGTGGATAGAAGTGATGTTCTTCTGGACTTCCATCAGCATATTAGAAGCAACCGAAGTACACATCTGCCGATCGGGGTAAATAGATTAGTGACTATTCAATATCTTCTCTTTCGATCGATAGAGAAACAAGTCTCTGATCATAATTGGGGGAGTGAGTTCCGAGGAACCTGTCCCAAAAAGTAAAATACAGTCCGTAATGCAGAGCATATTGATGATGATGAATGGCATGATGAGCTGCTCCAGTGAACCAACGACCACACCAGTGGTGGGGGAAATTCAATGGCAGTCGATCAAGTCCCAGATGGTTTACCACCGCCCACGCCGTCATAGTACTCAGCACTGCGATAACAGTAATGAAGTGGAGTGGGATAATAAAAATAAGCCCTACCAAAAATGCGGCTTGGGCGATCGCCTCCGGTGGATCAAAAGCAAAAGATGTCCAAGGCGTAGGCTGGGGAGATTTATGATGTCCTTGGTGCCACCAGCGAAAAAGCTGAGGATGATGAAATAGTCGATGTAGAAAATAAAAGTAGGTATCTTGCAGGACGAGCATTATGATGTAGCTAGCGCCCAGATACCAGAGGGGATATTGGTTGATATCGGTGTACAGGCGGGTAGCGCCTGACTGATATGCTGTGATCACTGTGGCGGCACTGAGAGCAAATATGATCGAAGAAGCTATTGAGAGCTTGATATCTTGCTGAATTGATTGCCAAAGGGGCTGGATTTTAGGGAGATTTGTCGAAGTTGCTGAGTCGATGTGATTAGCAGCAGCAGGTAAGCCAAAGGTGCCATATAGAAACCAATGAGTTGCTCCTGCCAAAATTAGATACCTAGCTAAGATAATACCAAAGAAGGCCAATCCATAAAATGTGAATGAGTGATTGGTCAATTCGGCCTTCCTTGGTATAAAAATGTAGTTAGATATTTAAAGACTCACTGGCTAGAGCGCCGAGTTACCGGCAGTGGGCGCTCGAAGTTCTTCGATCGAGAGGTGTGGAGTCTCTGTGTAGACTGAATCTAGCAGAAGATCTAGAATGCCAGCCGATCGAGCACTGTCGATCGCCTTATGGGTAATTAGTTCACCCACATTCAAAATTACTTCATCGTTGAGATCAAGAATGACTCGGGTGGTGGGGCGACCCAAGGCTCCTTTGATTCTTTTCTCATCGATCGCTTGAACACTTTTGCCTTGCAGATCACTGGCAGTTTCTTTGACCTTGTTCCAAAGTTGCGAGGCACCTTCTTGGATTTGCTCGCTGGCGGCGGCACCTGTGGTCTTAAGTTGGTGTCCAGTGTTGGTAGCTAAGCTGTTAGCTCTAGATTGAGCTGCTGCTGAAGTGGAAAGACCCACGGCATCTAGTAGAGCAGATTCCTGATGATTAGCTTTTGCTCGATCAATTACTTTGGTTGTAACAATCTGCCCCTGAGCGACCACTATGTAGCCCTCAGAAGTATAAACTGCTCGCTGTGCCCGTCGCCCTTGAGTTTGTTCGACAGTTAAACCAGCAACCGCCGTATCCATTCTTTCGCCCAGTGGTTTAGTTAGAGTGCCGCCAGCCGATCGATATAGTTCGTCAAGTACTCCTAAATGCTCAGCAGCATCACACATTCTGGAAGTAATTATGCTTCCTTCGGCCACCAAAAGACCGCCATCAGGAGCCTCGATAGTCTTTTGAGCTACTTTACCGCTCGCAAAAGCTTTTTGAGCTGCCGGATCGACAATGGTATCTGTTATTTTGGAGCTAACTACTCGTCCTGCTTCTTGTAGCTTATCACCAGCTATTTGAGAAGTTTCTTGGAACTTTTCACCTGCGGCATGAGCTGTTTCCTGAATTTTCTCACTAGCATTTTGCATAGCGGCTTTGATGCCACCGACTTGTTCTTCCATTAAACCTGCTGTTTCGGCAGGTACAAACGCTACATCCTCGCCAATTTTGAGAGTTTGGGGGGCAGGGACGAACGAGCGGCCAGAGTAGGCATCGGCAAATAGTCCACCCGAGGCTTCATAGCCTTCTACGGCACCTGTTGTTTCATCAAAATAGAAGTCAATCAGGGTGCCTAAGTCACGACCATCGGTGGTCATGATACGGGTGCCATTTAAAATGTTGTTGTTTTCCAAAATTTTGTTAATAGCAGCATGTGTACTAGCAAGAAAGATCGCTTCCTTAGATTGAACGATGACTGCATCAACTCCAATTGCTTTCACTAAGTCTAATGGCAGAACTTTGGCGTTACTAAACCAGCCACCTTCATCAATCAGAAAACCTAAGAGGCGATTGTCATATTGGTCAAAAATCAAATCTATGATAGTCTCAATTTTTTCACCAGAATCGTAGGCGACAACCGGCTTGCCAACAATATCTTTTCCCTTACGCATGATTGTTACCTTTTTAAATGTAGAGAATATTAACTGATGTATCTTACAGAACAATGCTTAGCGGGTGGTCGGGAGTTTCTCGACCGCTTCTCGGGGAACTGCAATAATTCCACCTGGTTCTTTCCCGAAGCCTGGAATGACGTTGATGGCTCCTGAATATTCCAACACAGCAGCGCCAGCTAATACGGCTAGGAAGGCCATACCGACATATACAGGCGTTTTAGAAGGTTTCCCTAGTAGTCGTGGCATAAATACTCGTAATAGTGTTAGTAAAAGATTTGTATCCAAATTCTACCAATTTGATCTGTAGAAACCAGTCGTCCGATCGGAATAAAAGTAGCTGAGAGTCTGTATCCTTGTTAGGTATAAATCTAAAATAAACATCTCTCTAAAGATAGAGTTGAGCGAGCTTCAAGTTATTAGCTCGGGGAGATGAATTACCATTACTGAACAAGATGCTTTATGCAAAACATAACTGCTAGTGCTACCTAAAAATAATTCATTCAACACTGATTTCTGATTTCGCCCCATTACAATCAGATCTGCTTTCAACAGGCTTGATAACTAAAAACATCAGATCAAAGAATCTCGGCCTTCTAGCAAGGCGGAGATTCTGGAACGATTTACAATAGATGCCAATAGTACTGTGACTGCATACTGGCTTAGCGAGAGTTCCAGCGAGTTTCGTGATCTGGCACTCGATTGCTATCATTGTAGGAGGCCATCTTATAAAAACCAGGGTTTGCACTCAAAGAATCTGACTTTGGAAGTAGTTCAATGGCAATATTAGAAACACTCTTATTGCTTTGAGATTTTTTGATAGTTTCAATATTGCCATTGCTCAATATTGCGGCAACATCTTCACGGGAGTAGCCATGATCTAAAATCTTGTTTATTTCGTAAGCTATTTTTTGGACAGCTTTACTTAAGGAAAACTCTTGTTCATTTTGTTTTGTTTGATTGAACAAGTTGTTGCAGTTTGGCGATACTTTATTTCTTTTGATTGACTTAGTGAAGGTAATTTTTTTAGTCATAATACTGTACCAATTAGTTAGGTTTGACTGATATTAGTTGCGTGGTAGTAATCGGCTGATGCACCTTGTTGGTCACCTAACTCGAACTTGGCTCGACTGCGATTACTGTATGCGGCGACAAGACCTGGATCGAGTTCGATCGCCCGATCATAATCTTCGATCGCCCCTTTGGTATCACCGGACTTGGCTCTAGCCGTTCCCCGGTTATGGTAAGCTTCAACAAAACTAGGGTTATTGATGATAGCGCAACTATAATCTTTGATGGCGGCTGCTCTATCACCCGTTCTTAATTCTATGTTGCCACGGTTGTAGCAATTAATAGCATATTTAGAATCAATACTTTTTTGCGGTCTCATAATTATCTCGCTGATCTAAGTCTATCTCTTACTACTCCTCTGAAAAACATCCTCAAAATAGATAGAGGAAACCAATGCTTTTGGGTAGCTAGTGAAAATCTGCGGAGGCTGGAGTTTTCACTAGCTGTGAACTTAAGAAATAACTAGTTATTTCTTAAGTTCATCCTTGGCATGTTCAACTCCGTCATGCACTTTGGCTGCTACCTTTTTAGCAGCATCTGCGATGCCATCTTTAGCATCTTCAACACCGTCACGGACTTTGGCTCCTAGCTGCTCAGCTTTGCCTGCATTTTCGGTCTTGGAGTCGCCGGTGACTGCACCTACGGCTTCTTGGCCTTTGCCTTTCATATCTTGAACTGCTGCTTTAGCGCGATCTTCAGTACTCATGATTCTTTCCTATAGTGATTACAAGTTTTACAGTGAACTTCTTACATGATATTGTGCTTTTTGGCACATTTGTATCTGTAGAAAGTTGTATTTGTTTCTCTGTCGATCGGTAGAGTAAGCTAGCGAAGAATATCTGTCGATCGATAGAGAGAACTGGTTAATACTGATAGCCGAGGCCAACTGTGAAGTTTGTGGCATACTCTGACTTAAATGGAAATGTTACGCTACCTTTAAGGGCGAATTGGTCGGTTAGAGAGTAGTCTACGCCGCCGATTGCATAGCCAGAGATATTAGCTCCATTGTTGTTATTGTCTCCAGTATTTACGTTGAAGCCAGCGCCGACATAAGGTTCGAATTGGCGGTCGCCATTCTGAGCAAGATTGAAGTCATAGGTGGCTGCGGCACCAAAGGCCACTCCCCCGCTAGGAAAGCGCACGCTAGGGCGAAGGGAAAACTCTTGGGAGATCGGAAATCTAGAATCTATGCCAAAGACCGTGGAATTTCCGCCAAAAGATACCGACGGGCCAATTTGGATAGGTCTGTTTTGGGCTGATGTGTAGCTGCGGTAAGCTGGGGCTTGTTGTGCTTGTGCTGAACTTGCAAGGCCGAGTGTAGTGATGCTCAGAGCTGCAATGGCGATTAGTCTCATATTCATGGTGTTATTTATGGTTTCTGCTGTGCAGAAGCGCTTATAGTCTCAACACCTCAATAGTATCGGAGTTGCCTGGAACTCTTGTCTACTAAAAGATCTATTTATTACTCTGCCGATCGATGCAGTTCTCTAATGGAAGTTAACTATAGATTACCTCTATTGGTAGAGAACCCGATTATTAATTGGAAGATGTCTCACTTCCTCGCTCTAATGCCCGCTGGTATGCGGGGCGAGCATGGATGCGCTGCAAGAAATTTATCAATTTTGGACGGCTGGCATCTAAGCTTGCTCGTTCAGCGGCGGCCTCTAGTGGAAAACTCATTTGGATATCGGCTGCGGTAAAGTCGCTACCCACAAACCAATCGCTACCTGCTAATTCAGACTCTAAATAATTTAGATGCAGCGTAATTTGCGGTTGGATGTATGAACTTTTGATGCTTTGTGAAATTATCCAGACGATCGGGCGCACCAAAAATATTGATCGCTTAACCAGTTCACTAAAAGTTAAATTCAATAGTAGGGGAGGCATTAGTGAGCCTTCCGCATAGTGTAACCAGTATTTATATCGCAGATATTCTGGTGTTTCTTCTGGGGGTGATAGCTTGCCTTGACCATAGCGTTCTACTAAATATTCAATGATTGCCCCAGATTCAGCCAGGGTCATATCGTCATCGGTAATAACCGGCGACTTACCAAGTGGATGTACTGCACGCAGTGATGCTGGAGCCAGCATAGTTTGTGGATCGCGTTGGTAGCGCTTGATTTTATAATCTAGACCAAGTTCCTCTAGTAGCCAGAGAATGCGTTGCGATCGAGAGTTATTTAGATGATGAACTGTAATCATAGATTTTGCTAATATAGTGTGTTTATTTAGTTGCTACGGATGCTGGGTACACTTTTAGATCAGTAATTGCTGGGCCATGAAGTACCCCGCCATCACAGCCAAAACGAGAACCATGACAAGGACAGTCCCAGCTTTTTTCGGCATTATTCCAAGCTAAGATACAGCCCAGATGCGGACATACTGCTGAAATTGCATGAATTGATCCTTGCTCATCTCGATAAGCTGCAATTTTTTCACCATTGATCGTTACTAGCTCTGCTTTGCCTGTTTCCACTTGTGCCAGCTCAGATATATCTAATCCTTTAAATCGATCACTCACCCAGTGCATTCCCACACTAATGGTTTGCTTAATGACCTGTGGAGTCACAAATGGCGTCACCCGAGTAGAGTTATATAAATTTGCCCAAGGATTGGTCATACCCAAAATCATCTCTGAAAGTAGCATTCCGGCAAGAGTGCCGTTAGTCATGCCCCAGAGGCTAAACCCAGTGGCCACGTAGATATCTGGGGTAGCGGGAGTGAGATTGCCAATATAGGGTAGCTTGTCGAAAGACACCATATCTTGAGTTGACCAACGATAATCAAAAGTGTCTATGTCAAAGCGCTCACGGGCGAAGTCTTCTACCTTTTGGTATTGCTCTTCAGTATTCGTGACTTTACCAACTTTGTGCCCACCACCGCCAATTAGTAATAACACCCCATTTTCATCGGGACTGTTGCGATCGGGAGTAGTCCGAATAGAAAAGTATTCTTTACCACAGCCAATAAACATGCCTTCTGGCGCTCGATCGGGGTTAATGCGCGCACCGACAATGTAGGAGCGCTTTGGATAAGTCTTGGCAAAGAAAAGTCCACTGTCTAAAATGGGCAAATGGGTGGTAATAACAACTTGTTTAGCGGTGATTACACCTCGATCGGTAGTTACTTGGCAATAGGTTTTTGCTGATTCAGCATTTGTAACTGTGGTGTCTTCAAAAACGTAGCTGCCATCGCCCTGAATGCACTGAGCAAGGTGTAGTAAATACTTGCGGGGGTGAAATTGAGCCTGGTTATCGAACCGAATAGCGCCTGTCACCGGGAATGGTAAGGGAGTCTCTTGCACAAAAGAAGCAGGCAAGCCAAGTTCTAAAGCGGCTGTCACTTCCTCCTGGATTTTTATTAATCCATGTGCTGATTCGGCAAATGTGTAAGCGCTTCTGCGACTAAAATCGCAGTCAATGCTCTCTTCAGCAACAAATTTGGCCACTTGTTCTAGAGCAGCCTGATTAGACTCAGCATAAATTCGGGCTTTGTCTATGCCTAAGCTTTCAAGCAAATCGGCATAAATTAATTGATGAAGAGAGGTGACTTTGGCGGTGGTGTGGCCACTGACTCCTTCTGCTATTTTTCTGGCATCCATTACTGCAACAGTTTTACCAGCTTTTTTGAGCAGCATGGCAGTCGTTAGACCAGCAATACCACCGCCGACAATTGCCACATCGACAGTTAGGTCATCGCTAAGTGAGGGGAAAACGGCCTCTGGGGTGGAATCAATCCAGTATGATATTGGTTTAGAATTCATTGGTGTTTTAATGATTATTTAGCTACTGTTGCTTGAGAGCAGGAGATTGACCAATCCCTTTTTCCGCAAAATAGTTATTTAAAAATGTGCTAGCAAATGACAAGATTACTGGCCCAAAAATGAATGCGAGTAAACCGCTTACCACAAAACCAGGAACAAACAGCGATGCCAACCAGAAGCACAGGCCATTGACTACCAATGAAAACAACCCTAAGGTCAAGAAATTAATCGGTAGGGACAGGACAGAAAGAACTGGTCGGATTGCCGAGTTAACCAATCCAACTGCAACGGCGGCCAATAATGCTGCTGGAAAGCTGGCGATATCTACACCTGGCACGGCAAGATCGACCACCAGCAAGCCAAGTGCTGTTGCTAAAGTGGTGACAAGATATCCGATAATATTGCTATTCATATTATTTAAACCTCAGTAAAAGCTGATAAGTAAAAGTTGATAAGTGAAAGTTGATAGTGGCTAATTTATTTGTAGACTGAGTTATTGGGGCCTTCACCTTGTTTTGTAATTGCCCAGACGGCGTGAATGCTGCCAGGAATCCAGCCAAGTAGAGTCAATCCAATGTTAATGAATAGAGTTGATCCGACTCCGAAGGCCAAGAAAACACCGATCGGTGGAACTATTACGCCGAGAATGATATGCAGTAGTTTCATTTTTGAACTCACTATTTTGGTAGACATTATGCAATCACCCCTTGTTTTGATTAAGTAGGTGATTGGGTGTTTAGGTATTTTTGAGGGTGCGCCACAGCTCTTTTAACTGCATCTTAATAGCACTCTCTTTCTGAGCCGTCGCTGAACCTGCTTCAGCAAGCTGACGAACGATTTCGGCCTGTTTTTGCTCCAGCGGGATGGTTCCGCTACTTTTGGCGTCAGATTTTTCTTTTTCATACCAGTCTTTTGCATGAACAAATTGTTGTTTGAAGTCGCTATAGCGATCGCCGTAACGGACGGTTAGTCTTTGGTCTAATTCAGAGAGCCATTCAATGAACCGGGTATACTGCGCTCGGAGTAATTCAAATATATCGATAGCTAACATCGGTTGCCACATCCTTGGTAATTCAATAGGCTAAAACTGTAAATAGCTTTTTCAAGCTTGATCTCGTTCATTTGAAACCAGCCTGGGTTGACGAAATCCGGTAATAGCACCAACCAAAGAAGCTACCAATCCTAAGAGTGAGCCAAGGACAAACGACCAACTTACTTTTGCTGCATTACCAGCTAAGTCACGGGCTTGTTGAGCCGTCAAACCTGGAGGGTTAGCAGGAACATTAGGTTGAGTTTGATTGATGATGCTGCCAGCGTTAGATGCAGCAATGCCAAATGCTCCGGTTACACCACTAGATAACAACCAAGCACTCAGTGCTAATGTAGATGCCCACAAAATTGCACCATTTAAAAGAGCTGCACTTCGGGTCATACGCCCAGCAGCGCGAGCAGTTGTCCATCCACCCATAAACAGAGAAATTAGTAAACTTACAATCGACCAGATCCCAATGCTTATACCAACACCTGAGGCATCGGAGCGAGGTGCTCCAGACTCGCCAATATTAGTTAAGCCAACTGCTACACCCAATGCGCTTAACACCAATTGTACGCTTAAGGCTACAACTAGCCCAGCAAAGATTGGCCCCCATCTAACTTGATCATGGTAGTTAACTACTGCGACAGAAGTGGTTCGATCGGTAGCGTAATCAGCAGGTCTATCGGCGTATGTCATGGTGTTTCTCCAGAGTTGTAATCAAAATGTACTTAATGCTTCGGACTTAACAGTTCGGATCCAATAGTTCGGACAGTGGATATAGCTTACATCTCAGATTTCATCAATGACCGAATCACATTGTCTTTAACCATCAGTTGGCGAAATGCTTCGATCAAGAGTTCTTGTGCCTGCGCTTGACCTACGCTGATGACTTGCTTTTCATATTGCATCAGGGCAAACTCTTGCTCTAAACTAAGTTGCAATTTTGATATGTTCATTGCTTACTCCTTGACTGTTAATTAGTATTAGGGGTGGCTTTGCACTACCTATAGTAACTACTACGGATGGTGACATGCAATAATCATACTAAAGCTAAATAACCCAGTCATCTACTAAGTGATTGATTTGTTCCTCTATCGATCGAGGTAGATAAAACGCACCGTTACTATCCCCAAAAATGCTTCTAAAGCAAGAATTCAGTAAATTTTGCTTTTTTAATATTTATGACTGGCTTTTTATGTAGCGATGAATAGGTTGATAATCTGGGCAGTTAATGGCTTTTTTGCTCATTGCTATATCAGGATGAACAGTACACTTAAGGCTCTCTTCACCTGTACAAAAGATACAAAAATAGCATGGGATTTGCTGTTTTTTTCGCAGGTCAATCCAGTTTCTTTTAAGAGCAATCAACTCTAGCCAAATGGAGTAGATTAGTGCCATTGTAAAATAGACTAAAATTAGTGAAATAGATATTAGGAAAGCTACCCTACAAATGAGTAGAGTAAGCTCTAAAGGATTTAAAATCAACATAGTGGTTTGCTGAAATAAAAGAAGATCAGACTCCGACTTTAGCCTTGTTAGTTAGGCCAGCTCGATCGCCTGTAGCCATCACAGCTTCACCTTCAATGAATGATCGCATCATCCAGGCAATTTGCTCGTGCTGCTCCATTAAACCAGTTAGAAAATCTGCTGTGCCTTGGTCATGGAAATTTTCACTGCAAAGATCAATATGATCACGCAAATTACGAATGACATGTTCATGATTTTCGATCAGAATATCAACCATCTCGGTTGCCATGGGGATATCACCGGGATGCTCACTGAGGGAGGTTAATTCTAAGAAACCTCTCATAGTGCCAACTGGGTAGCCACCAAGGGTGCGAATTCTTTCGGCACAGGCATCAATATTGACAGTTAAAGTATTATAATGCTGCTCCCACAGTTTGTGAAGTGTCAGAAACTGTGGTCCAATTACGTCCCAGTGAAATTTTTTGGTTTTGACCAGTAGTAAGTAGGCGTCGGCTAAGTCGCGGTTTAGTAAGTCAATGACTCCTTGCCGCTGTGGTTCGGTTAGGCCAATATTGATTGAACGCATGTTTATCTCCAATGATTACTATATTTATTTGCCAAAGAAGTCTTTGATTGTTGTGGTAGCTTTGTCTCCACTGTTTTTAACTCTGGCAGCACCGCCGTCAACGGCAATTTTCGCTTCGTTAAGGTCATCTTTGACTTTCATCTTTATATCTCTATTTTTGTCTTCCATTGCCGACTGGGCTTTCCCAACCGATTGCTTAGCATCACCTTTCATTTCTTCGGCTTTGCCAGTAACTTGCTTGGAGATACTATTAGCACTAGTGGCCAACAATGGAGAAGCAATAGCTATAGTTCCAATGCTTTGCCAGATTATAGCGGTTATTAGCAATGTGCTTGCAAACGCTACTATATGATGATGGAAGTTAGAAACTATGGTTTTCAAGTTAAATCTCATGGTGTCAAACTCATTCGTAGTTTACTCTCTTTATTTATAAGATAATCCCACGATAAAAAAATCAATCGATCGACGGATTCTGTTTTCGTGTCTCCAGATGTTTTCTCTATCAATAGGAGGAGATCTATGAGCAATGCCTTCTATTTACGATAAAAGGCATTGAGTATGTATTCTTCTAAGTTTCAACGCACTTTATCAACGCTGGTATCTGGGGCAGCGAGGAAAAGGACAACTAGCTGTATTTAATCACCCACAGGCACAACCATTCCGGGCATTGGTTCGCCATCCAACTCAAAATCAGTTTTCTTGGCACCACATTGAGGACATACCCAGTCGTCGGGAAGTGTTTCAAACGGGATGCCAGCTTCGATACCTGATTCAGGATCGCCGACGGCGGGATCGTAGATGTGTCCACATGACTTACAAATGTACTTTTGCATTTTGATTCCTAAATATGATAAAGGTTAAAGTAGTCATCGGTTTATTACAAACCGGTTGACTCATCGTGAGCACTAGAACTGGGGTCAACGCCCATATTTGCCACCAGATCACGCAAAACTGTAATCTGTTGAGAGTGATCAAGTTGTTGCAGCTTTTGTAAACACTCAGAGGCTTGAGGTTCGAGGTTATAATTATCTGGCATCGGCACAATTTCGGTGCGATCCATACCCTGAGCTAATAAGTACCAAAACAATAGTTTCGTCGTGTCACTAAGTGCGCCATACTCTCGACTAATTAAATTGTTTTTGTGCTCTACAAGATCCCGCTGGATTTGCAACTGTTCTTCATGGGGCATTTCTAAGACTTGTTTGAACAGTCCTTCGGCTATCGCTGGAGATGCTGTGCTAGCACCGGGTGCAGCGGGTGTAATAGACTTCCCTACTTCTTTGTAAATAAACCATAGTAGTGCAAGCTGTTGGTCTGTTGATAAATCTGTAAAGGCTGAAGCCATTTCAGGATTTATGTTGGAGGTCATGGTTGTCACAGTAGTACCTAGATTGACTGTGTCTAATAGTATTAATAATTTAAGTAACCTAAAACTTACTTTGGAGAGATATTGAAATCAGTCAAAAGGTGGATCTAAGTAAATAACTTTTATGATTTGATGATCAGGACAGTAAATGCCATTGTTTTGATATGAAAAAAGCCTCTTTAATCAACCCAAACACTTTAATACCCATGCAAAATATTGATGAACCCACCATTCATAAATATTTCGCAAAATTAAACAGCAATGATTTTACTGCAACTGCTGAGCTATTTGTAGAAGCAGGATATTTGAAGCCACCGTTTGAAAAGCTAATCAAAGGTAAAAAAGAGATTGCAGAATACTTTGCGAAGGAAGCGATCAGCATGGTCTTCTACCCAGAAAATGGACAAATCTTAAGTCAGGATCGTGAAAGGGGCATTCTGCAAGACATTAAACATATTGAATATCAGGTTCAAGGTAAAGTGCAAATAAGCTTATTCACTGTAAAGGTACAATGGCTAATACAACTAAACCATGCTAAGGAAATCATTGCTGTAGAAGTGAAATTGCTAGCATCTCTAAATGAACTATTGGAATTTAGCCACATCTAACCGAGAGTAGAGTAGGTATAATTAACCGTCAGCACTGCTGTCTGTTAGTGGTCAGAAGTAAATCAAAAAAACAGGGTTCATCAAAATATATACATTACAAATACGCCATTAGAGAGATGATGAACCCAGTGTGGATACTTTATCTTTGATGAAGTTAGTTCATTGAAACCAAAAAATGAACTCATTATAAACAAGGAGCACACTAAATGTCTATAGCAATCGACGACTCTAAACGTACTGCAATTGCCTCTAAGCTAGCTGATATCAAGGAAGTACAAAACTTATTAATTTCTAATGAAGAAAAGTTGATTTCGGCCTGTAGTGACCAAGACATCCGCGATCGATTGGGAAGCATGTTGGCAGACGATCGGAAAAACCTTGGAATTCTGGACACAGTGTCTGTTCAGTATGGAGTACAAGGTCAGCCGGGAGAAACGGTTACAATGATGATCGAAAAAGTTAATGAGTTAATGGATGGCCCAGAGCTTTCGTTATACGAAAAAACTGCTCAACATGAATTGCTCAAACATCAGCAGTTTATGTCTGGTGTCTTGGTTCATAAAGCTGCTCAGGTA
Organism: Synechococcales cyanobacterium VAR_35_metabat_10; assembly: GCA_031418695.1. GTDB lineage: Bacteria > Cyanobacteriota > Cyanobacteriia > Cyanobacteriales > Chamaesiphonaceae > JAAFHZ01. Next base: position 2,383 of record JANOXZ010000128.1, on the reverse strand, counting down.
GTAGGAGCTGATGTGGAAGCCGCTATTACTCCTCTAAATACCATTAACTTTGAAAATCGCGCCCATGAAGAACAACTCAAAGGCGTATTAGAAGTTTTGGGTGTACGGGAATTAACCGGCCAAGAAGCAGAACAAGGCTTATGGGCAAGAGTGCAAGACTCAGTGGCAGCAGTCTCTGGTATTATTGGCAGCGCTGTAACTCACGCCAGTGACAAATCAGATGTGGGTATCTTAGATGTAATCCGCATGGATCACAATAAGGTCAACATGCTGTTCATGCAAATTGAAAAGAGCAACGATCCTCAAAAAATCGAAGAATTCTTCGGCCAAATTTACAAGGATCTATCCGTTCATTCTGAAGCTGAAGAGCAAGTTGTTTATCCAGCTATCCAATCTTTCTATAGTGAAACTGAAGATCTATACGAGGAGCAGGCCGAAATGAAGTCGATGCTGGAAAAGCTGAAATCTTCAACTGTCGCGGCTGATGATTTCTTAGCCAATATCGAGCATTTGAAAACAGCAGTTACTGCTCACGTTGGCCAAGAAGAAACTACTGTTTTCGCTGCTATTCGCCTCAACTGTAGTGATGAGCAACAAGAACACTTAGCTACTCAATTCAAGGCTGCCAAAAGCAAACTACAAGAGCAGTCTCTTGAAAAAGCTGCCTAAAATGCCTTTTTCCTTTCAATATACAAAATAGCTGTGGAGAACAACCACAGCAATTTTGCATAAATGTCTCATTGTCTTATTATTAGGCAACCAAGATATCCCTATTTATAGATGCGGCCTAATTGTTGCTAGCATTATCATTAATAAATCACTCAGATTAAGCGGAGCATCTTCATGACAAATGAAATTTTACAGCCTGACCAATGTAGCACAGACGTTATGGAAACTACTAAAATAGATCCTGAAATAATTCCTGTCTATATATCAGCCAACGAACCAGCGGCAGAGTGGGATTGGTCTCAGCCAAATATAGAAGCATTTTTTGCTAATGCAAAATCTTCAATTAAGGAATTATATGCAAATAATCGAAGTGTTCTTGTAACGCTTGGACTAGTCTATGTTGCTTTTTTGGGTGCCAGACTGTTATTTGCAGCACTAAATGCGATCGATGATATCCCTCTGGTGTCTCCAATTCTTAAACTCGTCGGCTTAATATATGCAGCGAGCTTTGCCTGGAACCATCTGGTCAAAGAACATGATCGTCAGGAATTAGTTGAAACTTTTAATCGGACTAAAGCAGAGATACTTGGTAGTCACAGTCCCGAAAACTATTAGTAATTTTTTTGCTACAGCTTTCAGAACAACTCACAATGAAAGCCGCATAGTTTCTTGTTTTTTCAGTATTAAAGTAGCTGTAGGTTTTACCTGCGGCTACTTTTTGCGGATACCTCACTACTTTACCTGTTGAACTTTTTCTCTGTCTTTTGATAGATGTTGGATCATTGATTGGTCTGATAAAATCGCCGAAACATAGCGGATGAAGATCGCATGGAAATTAACTCTCAGCCCCAGCCACCTGATCAGGAAACCAATGAAGACACACCTGAAATGGGTGGTGGAACGCACATTATTGAATATTGGGCAAAGCAGACACTATCGCCCCAAGGCTCCAAGCTCTGGAAAACACTGCTGCATAAAAGTGCCTGTCTATCATGCTCTTGGGGGACAGGAGGACAAAAAGGTGGATTCACTAATGAAGAAGGCGAAAAACTTCAGCGTTGCATGAAAAGCGTGGAGGCAATTTCTGCAGAAATTCAGCCAGGAATATCGACACATTTTTTCTATACGAATCCGATATCGAGATTAGCACAGCTCTCTTCACTGGAAGCCGATAGGCTGGGTAGATTGAGTTTCCCGGTGATTTTGCGGCCAGGTAATTCTCACTATGAACGGATCTCTTGGGCTGAGATTTACGAGATTGCAACTATTGCATTTCAGCACGATCCAGGGCGGATTGCATCTTATAGTTCTGGGCGTGGCTCTAACGAAGCTGCATTTTTACTGCAATTGATGATGCGTACTCTTGGCTCTAATAATCTGGCAGATTGTTCGGATTTATGCCATGCCCCTTCAACGACAGCCCTGAACGAAATGTTTGGGACTAATACTTCGATCGTCAGTCTGGAGAGCCTGAAGGAAGCGGACTGTGTGGTACTGGCGGGGTCAAATTCGCCGTCCAATCATCCCCGCCTGATGAATGAGCTGATTAAGATCCGCGATAAAGGTGGCAAAGTAATTGTCATCAATCCGGTGATGGAAATTGGGTTGGTGAAATTCGGCTCCCCTGCATTTCCCGTCAAATCTCTAATTCCTGGCTCGGACATTGCTACGCTCTATCTCCAACCGATTCCAGGTAGCGATGTCGCCTTATTTG
>JANOXZ010000127.1:0-4939 GCA_031418695.1 Synechococcales cyanobacterium VAR_35_metabat_10 | reverse complement strand
ATTTGACCAAGCCCTGCGATCGGCTGGAGTGCGATCGACCACCGAAGAAGATCCCCATCCTTTTGCGGCCAACAGACCAGTAGCTGCACCAATCATTAACCAACCGGTGATCGAACAACCCACCGAACTCATTCCCAGACGAGAACTAATCGATTTACTGCGGGAATCGGAAGACGACTGGGATGAATGGTTGTTGGAAGAAGACAACATCCTCTCTGAACTGTCTGATGTGACTAAAGATAAAGTGCCAGATTTGGAATCTCATTGGTTATCAGCAGTTACTAATGGCTCGGTATCGTCTAAATCTTCCTCATCAGATTGGGAAGAATTCATGCCAGAATACCCTGAAGTCAACACTGTGGCCAGTAAAAACCAGGCCAATGTCGAGCGTTTCCGCCAAAATTTAGTTAACGATCCACAGTTAATGAGTGAACTCTTGGCCGAACTAGATGATCTAGAAGAGATGGAAGAAGGTAAGCCTAAGCATTAGTGATAATCTGCTTGATTAAATTGGCGGTGGTACCAGAATTATCTAGCACCACATCAGCTAGGCGGGCTTTGGCGGCCAAAGGCATTTGACTCTTAATCCTGGCCTGGGCTTGTTCTAGGGTGAGTTGATTGCGAGTTTGCAGCCGATCGATCTGTTGTTGGGGGCTACAAGTTACCACCCACACTTCGCTGACCGTTTTTTGGAGGTTGGCTTCAAACAACAATGGAATCACCGCTACTGCGGTATCTGTAATCTCAGATAGATCTTGGTCAAAACATTGCCGTACGTAGGGATGAACGATCGATTCTAGCCATTGCCGCTCGTTGGCGTAGGTAAAGACAATCTCTCCGAGCTTGGCGCGATTCAATGTCTGATCTGCCAACAAAACTTCTGAACCGTAGCGATCGACGATCGCTGCTAAACCGGCAGTCTCTGGCAGCACCGCTGCTCGGGCATAAATATCGGCATCAAAAACCGGCCAGCGATAATGCTGCGCTAAATAATCCGAAACCGTACTTTTACCAGTGGCAATGCCACCAGTGAGTCCAATTACTCGTGCCAACTAGGTTGCCACCTCAGACACTTCGATCACGCGGCCTGTATAGTCTTTTACCAAAAAGTTCAAAGGCTTTTCACCCCGAATTTTGTGCTGCACACCTCGGCTTTGGATCCGCATCAAAATCATTTCTAAACATTCTCGATCGAAACATACATGCCGATCGCGTTCTCGATCGCCCATACTGGCACCAGTAATAATGTGGAGCTGAGTATTTTTCTTGAGTTGATACCACAAACCATCCGAAGGTCGATTGCCTCGCACCGCCGCTCTCCCCACTGGTGCCGCCAGATAAATGGGGTCAATACCCGCTGCCCCAATGGTCTGCTCGTAGTCGTAATAGTAATGCAATGGCACCTCGGCCACCGACATATTGAGCACTCCTTCATACAAGTCTCGGGCAGACTGTAAGTCGGAGACCATTAGGGTATGGACTTTGGGGGCACTGGTCAAAAATATCCACATGGCCACTGCGTAAGCAGCCAATAGCATGACCATGATACCTTGGGTGGAAAGCAGGCTATCGAGCGGCATAGATTTCTGGGTGAAGGTCTAGGTATCACTCAGTATATATCGCTTTACCGGGGACTGGCAAAGGGCAATCTGTCTTAAGTTTTAGCTAGCTTGCTGAGCAATATATTTATTCATGATCGAAAAAATCTTTTGCTGGCTCAGAGGCTTGCTTACATAGTCAACAGAATTACTGCGCAGCCGCTCTATGATATTGTCACTTTTGCTTAATACGACGATCGGAGTGTTTTTAAACTTGGTAGTCCGTCGCAATCGATCGCAAAAGTCTTGGATGTTAAAACTTGCCGAAGCATTATCTAACAAAATTAGATCGGGAGAGCACTTCAAAAAGGCAATAAATGCTTCGGTCGATTCTTTTAAGTTCAAATACTCATGTCCAGCTTTTTCCATGACGTTTTGAATTGCCGAAGACTCCGAAGAGTTTTGGGAGATATGGGCAACCAGCTTTCTACTGAACAAAGCAGAGGTAACAGAGCTATCAATAAAGAAATCTGTGACACCTACTTCCTTAATTTCGGTGCTCAGGCTCTTCTCAATTAGCTCAATATCAATAGTGCGGCGCAGCGACAACACATTCTTTTTGCAGAGTCCGAGCAGAGATTTAGTTAAAATCTTTACATCTTCATCAATTTTGACCGCAATGTCGCGCAATGTCCGATCTTCTTCTAGTAATAAGATGATTTTTTGATAGGTTCTAATTGGTAAAGCATCTTGTAACAAATCCAGATCATCAATCTGCGGTGACAAATGGGGTGAGTATTTGATCAATCCACTAGAATGCCAAGATTTAAACTGAGCAATGGCAGTTTCTACCACTGTATCTGGCTTCATTAAAATAGCCGGAACGTTGGATTCTTGCAATAAATCGCTTTCTAGAATGTATGAAAGTTGTGGTTTATGGGCAATATTAGCAATTGTTTCATAATGCAAAATATCGAAGAGAACTTCGATCAAGCTGCCCATCAAAATTCCTTCGGCCTGATCTCGATCGAGATAGCGGTTGGCCAACAAATCTCCGATCGCACAGAAGCTCAAGTTATTAATGCTAAGGGAAGTGAGCACATTGTGTTCAATTTGTTCGGGCAAGTCAATGCGCTGCTCCGAAAATTGCCGACGGAGACGGCGGAGAGGGTGAACACCAGCACTGTCGCCGATTAATCTTCCCCTGTAAAAGTAAATATTCCAGCAATGCCCTTCTAAGCTGTCAACGCTATCACCGTTGAGGTTGATTGCACAAAGCTTGCCGGTGAAGCGTTTGTCGCGGCAAAATTTAAGCTGGTCGAGAATTCCTGATGGCATGGCAGTTGCGTGTGTAATCTGAAGGACTATGGCACTAGTCTGAATCTAACACTATGCAAATTTGCCTTGAATCCGGGAAAACACTGATCTTTGTGACCTAGATCTCAACTGACTCCGTAGATTTAATTGGCATCCAGATCTTCATTTTCATAGAACAACTTCTGTTCATCACCTTCATCGATCGGCCAGTCTTCGTTTTCGCCGCCAATAATTAACCGATCTAACTCTAAGTATTCTTTGCAGAGGGTCTGGAGAGAATTGATCAAGATATCTAAGGCGATCGCGTCACTAGTGCCTAAATCAAACCAGCAGCGCCCCCAAGTGCCCAAGTACTCTACATCTCCCATATTGTGCATGAGTGCCACCATGCTATTTTGGGAGTTATCGTAATCCAGATAACTCAGGTCTAGCCCAGTTTCTTGTACCTGCATGTTTTCGGCATTGAAGGCTCCTAGTTTACCCAAGAAAAACCAGGAAGCAAATAGCTCTCCGATTAGATCCATTTCCTTGCTAGATGGTACTGTCTTGAATTCCATCCAAAACCAAACATTAAACGGATTGAATTCCCGAAAAGTAACTTCCATAAAAACACGATCTCCCAAATTGCTTCCTCATTGTAGATGAGGTGGGTTAGCTGATGGTGCTAGCCTTGCAAGTTTTTAGTGAATTGGCGATATCCATAGTGCTCAGCAGCTTTACCCCACTAGGGCAATATGTTTGTTAATCATCGAGAAAATCTTTTGCTGGTTGAGCGGTTTAGCTACGTGATCGATCGAATAACTCCTTAACCGTTCAATCACACTCTCACTCTTTTTGCCCAACATCACGATCGGCGTATTTTTAAACTTACCAGTGCGACGCAACCGATCACATAAATCTTGAGCGTTGATGCCGATTGAGGCATTATCGATCACAATTAAATCGGGGCTACATTTTAAGAAGGTGAGTAGTGCTTGGGTAGATTCTGGCAGATTTAGATAATTATGACCAACTTCTTCCACAAAACTTTGGATCGCAGAAATCTCCGCAGGATTTTGAGTGAGATGAATAATTAATTTTTTATTGAAGGCAGTTGGTACCCCATGAACTAAAAACTTGGCAACGTCCTCTTCGTCGATCGCTGTGCTTAGTCGTTTGTCAATTAAATCAATATCAACAGTCCGTTGCAAAGTCAAACCATTTTTTCTAGCTAGATTTACTAGAGATTTTGTTAATATCGTAATATCTTCATCTATTTTGATTGCTAAATCTCGGAGAGTGCGATTTTCTGCTAATAATGAAATAGTTTTTTCCAGGGTCTTAGTAGGGAGGGATTTTTGCATGATCCCTAGATTATTAACTTGTGGCAACAAATGGGGTGAATACTTAAGCAAATCATTGGCATCCCATAGCTCAAATTGTTTCAATGCACTTGCCAGAATAGTTTCGGGGTTCAGCAATATTTTTGGCATCTGCAAATTTTCTCCAGTATCTTTCTCCAGAAAATAAGATAGTTGAGAGGTGTTAGACGTTTGAAAAATAGCCTCATAATGCAAAATATCGAAAAGAACTTCCTCTAAGCTACCAGCCAAAATATCTTCACCCTGCTTTTGATCGAGATGTCGATAGGTTATTAGATCGGTAACTATTTCAAAACTTAAACAATTAGCACGAAGTGATTTGAGAGTACTGCTTTCAATTTCTGCTGGCAAACTAATACATTGTGCCGAAAACTGGCGGCGAAATCGTCGTAGTGGATGTATTCCCACACCATCACCAATCAATCGTCCCCGATAAAAATAGATATTCCAACAATGGCCTTCTAGATCATCTACCGTATTACCACTTAAACTAGATGCGCAAAGTTTACCTGTAAAGCGCTGATTACGGCAAAATTTTAGTTGATCAATAATTCCAGATGACATGATAAATGCATTGTTTTTTTAGCGTATGAACTCCACCGTAACACTTGATTGTTTAGGCGCGAATCAGTGCGAACACTGATATTTGGACATTACATCAACAAATAATATCTTTTAAACACTGGTGTTTATCTAATAACTATACTGTTGCTTTAATATGTT
>JANOXZ010000126.1:0-2151 GCA_031418695.1 Synechococcales cyanobacterium VAR_35_metabat_10 | reverse complement strand
AGGAGTAACGGCAAAAGGATTACCGAGGATAGCTAGAGAATTTACAGAGATGGTGGTTGGTTTGTTAGTAGTCATGATTTTGTGGTGAATGGTGAATAAAGAACGTTTCAAATCTCTCAGGCTTTGCCGCTCCTAGTAAGGGATTCAGCAAAGCCGCTGTTAACTGTAAAAATGCCTCAGAGACAACGTTGCACTACCTATCGTCAGGAAGCATTAGTGTCATTACTGGCGCGGGGTCGTTGATGTCCATAGCCCCGACTTCCAAGTAAAATGTGTGTTGTTTCACTCTGCCTGTGCCGGTGATAATGCAGACAAATTGATTACAACTCGGGCTAATAGCTATGGCACAATGACGGCTCATGGTCATTAAGTCGTTGAAGACACCGTTCCAGTCGTTGCAGTGTTTCTGGTTATTAACGGCTTTCTCAATCAGCTCAAAGACCCCTCTGGTCATGTAAACGGGATATTTGTAGCCGATCGATCTGGCGATATTCGCTAGCTCTCCACTTGCTAGAATTTGCTCACCATCCTCGATCGCCTCTTGCCGGGTGTAAGAGTGAATCACTTGTTGCTGGTGGACTTCTGCGGTTTTATCTTTGAGTAATTTCATGATTTTTCTCGCTGTGTGGTTAATTGATGTGGGGTCGATCGCGGAGTTTATACCGAAGGCGATCGACCCCTGTTGGTCATTAGATATTGAAATGCCGAGTCGTCTGAATAAATAGGCTCGTCGCTACATCTTTGATTTCTGGCTTGTCTAGTCCCGTACTTTCAAGCTGTTCCGATGCCGTGGTGTAGCAGTCACCGTAAATCTTGCCCAGGTGCTTAATGTAGTTCTTAATATCGATACTGCGTTGGCTTTCTGCTGGTGGCGCGGGTACGATTGAGAAACCCATTTGCGGACGAGTCACCAAATCGGCGTGGCCTGTGGTTCCGATCGATATCTCCACCTGTTGCCCATCCTTAAGTCCCGTGATTTCAGGATCTCCCGCTGCTCGGTAAATGGCATGTTTATCACCATTGGCGACCTGGGCATAAATTAGTGATCGATCGCCTCCAGCCGTCTTGATGATGCGGGCTTGGCCTGTGATTGTTGCTGTAGCTGTTGTCTTCATGTCTAAAAGCCTCAGATTGCTTTCTGGTCAATCTTCTGAGGCTTTGCCATATTGCTATTTCTGGGTGATCGATGTCTCCTTTGTTAGTTTTGGTTAGGTTGCGATCGATAACAATAATTCAACGTCTAGGCTATCTCTCTCAATTCTTTCTAATAACTCACTCAGCATGGATTCTTTGTTCATTCCATAATATTTTATTTGTAGAGACGAAGCTATTTTTCTGAGTGATCTATAAGTTAACTCCGTAACCTTTGCTAAATCCTCTCTCGTAACTTTCTTTTTGCCAACAATTTCCTGTACTGGTGCAAAGTTGGTCTTTACTGCTGGCTGGTCAAGACTTGGCAATGATGCTGAAACTGGCATAGTAGGCGTGGCTGGCAAGCTAATAGAATCTGAATAAGTACTGGCCGCGAACGCTGCAAATAGCCAGATTGCAATGAAGGATTCCATGCCAAGTAACGATAAATCAATGATTTTGTTGATGATTTCTGCGAAGGTGAAAGTAAATTCCATGATGGTGACTCCGATTTTGTTTAAGTTTGAACTGAACTTCAAATCTCTGAGGCTCTTGCCTCTTCTTCCCGTAAATAGAAAACCACAGCTAGTTGTTATAGCTGTGGTTATCAGGCTCAAGCATAGATTCTTGCCTCGATCGCTTGGCGTAGATTTTCAAAAGGGCATTGGAATCGATCAGTTACAATACAGCCTTTTAAACCTTGAGATTCCCGTCGCTCTACCTTTACTGCCGCCCCTGCCGCTGATAGCCAGTAGGTAACGCCTTGTTGCGGTGAGAAGAATAATCGCGATCGATCGTATCCTGTTGACCAGGGTTTGGCGTTTGCTTTGAGCCATTCTCGACCACCGATCGCTTTGATGATTTTGTCTACAGCGGGACTAATTTGTAGTTTCTGCATGGCGCTTGCTCCATAGTGTTTCGGTTCTATGGAGCTTTGCTCTGTGTGCCATAATTATTCTTGGTCATTGATACTGGCAAAAAAAGGAAGCCTGACAAATGCTCGCTTCCCTCATGATTGCT
>JANOXZ010000125.1:0-2077 GCA_031418695.1 Synechococcales cyanobacterium VAR_35_metabat_10 | reverse complement strand
CTAATTTCTATAAAGTAACTCATGTAGTCAGTGGAAATACTCACTATGTTTCAATGTGCTCCAATGCTATGAATTTAGTATCATCTAATACCTTGTAATATTCACTTGAACCTAATTTGACGATAAACACTAATGATGGATTCCTTGATTTGCAAAGAGTTCACAGCAAACATAAATTGTCAATCAGTATAAGAACGAACAATATTTACATTATGTAGTCACTAAACTACAAAAAAAACTATTAAATCAATAGAGCAATACATCACTTTGTATCACCTAAAATCATCGTAAAGATTCTATTCTCATATCAGCCTCACTTTTAGCATTAATCACCACCTAGCGGTAGCTTCACCGATCGAACAAAACCCAGCATCCCCAACAAAAAAAATCCCCAACAGCACAAACTAGCTCACTGCGGGGTACCTATCACCATCACTCCAAACATCACCTGCTTCAAATAGGTTTACAAAATACTGCGCAAAACAGCACAAATCACATAAAACCCAAAGCAATCAAACACCTATGATTCCTTCTGCAAGTAGGTTTGTAAAATGTTGCAGACAATCTTTACATCATTTTCAATCAAAATTAATCGAGGAGCTTCCATTTTCAGCTTTCCAGCCATCTTATTAACCATCAACTGCAACTGATACGCCAAAGACCGCCTCAACTCCACCTCATTAGTTACCGGATCACAATCGAGAGTCAAAATACAGCCATCATTATCCATTAACCCCAAAGTCGTCAAAATCTCGGCATACTCCTGCACACCATGTTTCTCTGATGCTGATGACCGATCGAACCGCAACACCAGCAAAGTCGATCGCTGCTTCAACGCCAACCCGATCGACTTCAATAGCGCCGCCTGATCATTGCGAGGCACCGGAAAATCGGCCTGTAACAAATTACATAAATTCCATAGCAGCTCCAATACCGAGCTACTACTGCTTACGTCCAAACAAAAAGTGGCCTCAAAAGATGGCGAATACTCAACCAAATAACTGGTCAGATCCAACTCTTGGTTGGCACCATAACTAATAGATGCCAACAAAGCGCTTTTTGATCGAATCCACAAACTAGCTTGCAGCCGATCGAAAACTATCTCCCCAGTAATACTCTCGGCCTGCAATGCCAACTGCTCTTTTTCTAACAGCTCTACAAAGTTGCGCCGATTAACCTGAACTCCTACCACTTTTGACAACTCTTTAAATAATCCAGAAGCTGCATTCTGTAGAGAACTCTCAGTATATTGATACTTAATACTAGCCTGTCGATAAGTCATACTCTGTGCAATGACATCAACAACTAATTTTTCGGCTTCTGTCAAACCACTTTTTCTGGATGAATTATTTTGGAAGAATTTTTTGGCGAAGGCCACTACTTGATTAGCATCATTGGACATGACAATTTCTGGACGTTAGAAACCCCGAAAGAAAACGACCAAATCACATACATTTCTTTCAACTATTTAAGTTGTTGATTTCAAACTTGTGGTTCGCTAGGGAATATTATCCTAGTAATTCATTTTCTATGGTGAGTATATTACATCACATACATAATGTCAATATTAAATTCAATCAAAAAATAAAGGCAAACTCTTTATCACTCAAAGTCAGCTTTATTTTCTTGCAAACAAGATTACAAAGCCCAAATAGAAAAACTCTAAGTGCAAACAGTTCACCTCAATGGTTCCTAAATATATAGCTTCAGTAACGACCTAAACCCGATTCAGTAACAGCCAAGCGAGCAATCTCCACTCTTCAGTCCGGAATTCGTAAAATAAGTCCTGTTGAGGTAACAGTGTCCATATTTTCTCCCCATCAGAGAAATGACACAACCTCAGTTTAAGGATTTAAGCAGCAGAAATATAGACTTTTTCATAAGTTAAAGAACTTAAGGCTGAAAGATGTGATATATATAGATTTCAGTTTAAAATGTTTTTTCATTGTACCAACACGCTAGTCGAAACTATGCACTTTTAGTGCAAGGCTTTAGCTGCTACACACCGGCCATCACAAATGGAGGTAAAGTGTAAGGGTGAAAAGGAGAAGAAGATGAGTGAGCAAAGGCGCGGTAG
>JANOXZ010000124.1:0-7105 GCA_031418695.1 Synechococcales cyanobacterium VAR_35_metabat_10 | reverse complement strand
TAATAAATTAGCTGGTATTGCTAGTAATGGACGACTGCGCATGGGTGAGGCAGGGGCAGCAGCAAGGATAGCGAATAAGTTATCAGAGTTGTGGCAAGTATAAAATAATTATTCTGAAATCCGATCGCACCATGAATGCGTCTTGTATTAGGTTGTGGTGAATTTCAATTAAGTAATGATTCGCAATTAAGACAAATGGCTTAGGGACTCAGATCACAGACATTACATAAAGTCTCAACTAGTGTAGTATCTCAAAGTTAGGGGTGAATTAATCCTAACCTTGTATCTGCTATCTACTCATTCACGTTAATTCAGAGCAATTTTATACATGGCTAATTACAAGACAAATGGCTTAGATTCCTACTCTAGTCGCAAAAGCGACACATCAAAATCTAAGGGCTTCCGTGCCAATGACAACAAAAAAACTGCTAAATCTGTTGAAATGTCAACGATCGAGCCAATGAGCAATCGCCGCGATGATCTCATGAATATGCCAGTACCTGTATCGGCAATGACTCCGAAAAATTCGGGTACAAAGATGTCAAAGCCTGAATCAGTAGGTGGTGATCAAGACTTCTCTGATAACTTTAAGCCCAAAAAAACCTCGGCGAGCAAGATAAATAAGGCTGATACGCCCAAAAATGATGTTCTAACAGGGGGTAATGCTAATGATGTTCTGTCTGCCCGCAATGGCAACGATCGATTATCTGGGGGCAAAGGAAATGACCTGTTGATATCTTATAGTGACGCTGGAGAGCCAGCGGTATTGGGTAAGCAGGTTGTCAACAAAAATGAACCACTCAAAAATAGTAGTGATACTCTGACAGGTGGTGCCGGTGCAGATACTTTCTTATTTGCTTTAGAAATTGATGCCAAGAAAAAGTTTCTGGATAAGCATACTCAGGCTGATGGTCGGATTAATGGTGGTGGAGTGGCCGGAGAGAACAATAAAAGCCATGATCATTGGCTAGAAAGCATCGGCAAAGACACTATCACTGATTTTAGTATTGAAGAAGGCGATAAGATTCAGATCAAGGGTCACACCGTTGATCTGTTTGCCACAGAAAAAGTGGGTAAAGATTATGTTTTACGCCTACGTTCTAATCAGGGGAATGCCGACCAAAAGAATCCTAACGGTGCTCATGATGGTGACTTGGTGGGCACTATTACATTGAAAGGTGCTGCTAAATATAGTCAAGAGCAGCTCAAAGGGGCGATCGAGGTTAATGCAGGTGTCCTTTATGTAGCTGATGGTCGCGGAGTTGCTACTGTAGAAGCCGATACTACAGCAAATAGAACTTCTAAGGCTCTTGCTGGTACTACTAAATCTGGTAGCGGTGATCCGGTATTAGGTGATGGATCTATGACTGGGATAGACATGGCTTATAGCAAAGAATCAATGGGTGCTAATGCTGCTAAAGACACCAAAACCAGTGGTTCTTATAAAGAAACAATGTCTATGGGCATGTCTGCATTAGATAGCTTAACGGGTAATGGCATGAATGATTTTTCTGCCATGAGTTTATTAGGCTTGAACCAAAAATCTGATACCAGTGGTATGGGTTCAATGCTAACTAAGGCCGATGCGATTAGTTCTAGTCCAAATCCTTGCGGCAATATGGTTTGCTCTTGCTCTAGTATGACCAAGACTAATAATCAAGATCCAAATGGTATCTAATATTCACCAAAACTCATTGGGGTTGTGAATCATTAGATTTATTGTGAATTTCGATAATCAATGAATTAACGTCACCAATAAACGTTGACTGTAGGGGCGGGGCCTGGTGCCTGCCCTCTACGTCAATATTATTATCCTATGAATTCCATAGAAATTTTGGATTTCATAAAAATATCACGACAAACCTGTATGTCTTTCGATGTAGCGAAAATCTCTTTCTACCTCTGTCCAGAGAATTGGATTTTTGGGATCTGCTTTCAGGGCTTGTTTGAGATACATTCTGGCCTTGCAGCTAGCCAAATTCATCTGTGCCATTAGTTTACTTTGCTGTCTTTGAAAAGGAGTTCATCAGCCACACATTTCTAAAGTACCCAAATTTGATGCAGAAACACCAACAAAAATCTCGCAAGTGAATGTGTAGATTCGATCGATCTCCTGCCCATTAGCAAAATCTCTCGCTAGCATGGTTTCTGTAAGCACCTTTCCAAGACCTCACCTTACAGGAGTACCGCATGGATTTTCTCGGAGATACCGTCGTTTTATCACGGATGCAGTTTGCTCTCACCGCCATTTTTCATATGCTCTGGCCAGTTTTGACCACTGGCATGTCTATTTACCTCATTGTGGTCGAGGGGTTGTGGCTGAAGACCAAAAATATTAGTTATTACCACCATGCCCGCTTCTGGGCAAAGCTCTATGTGCTGAACTTCGGGATTGGAGTGGCCTCTGGTTTGCCGATGGAGTTTCAGTTCGGCACTAACTGGGCACCTTTTTCTGAGGCGGTTGGAGACTTCTTTGGTAGTATTTTGGGCTTTGAGGCTTCTATGGCATTTGCCTTAGAAGCTGGATTTTTAGGAATTATGCTGTTTGGTTGGGATCGAGTGCCACCGGCGATTCACTATTTAGCTACGATCATGGTGGGCTTTGGTGCCAATCTTTCGACGGTATGGATTTTGGTGGCTAATTCCTGGCTCCAGACTCCGGCTGGTGGCGATTTTATCAAAGGGAAGTTTGTAGTTAGCGATTACTTTCAAGCAATTATGAATCCCTTTGCTCTGAACAGTATTTTGCACATGTTCTTAGCTACATTGGAAACTTCGCTGTTTGTGATTGGCGGTATTAGTGCTTGGTACATTTTACAGAAGCGCCATCAGGAATTCTTTACTTTATCTTTTAAGGTGGCGATCGCCGTAGCAGTTGCGGTTACGCCCTTACAGATTGTGATGGGACACCTGAGCGCTGAACAAGTTCGTCACTATCAACCCACTAAGTTAGCGGCGATGGAAGCCCAGTGGGAGACGATTCCCGCCGGATCGACAGCGGATTGGAGTTTGGTGTCATTGCCAAATGACAAGGCGCAGCGGAATGATTGGGAGCTGAAAGTTCCCCAGGGTTTGGGGTATGTGTTGGAATTCAAACCCCAGTTATCGGAGCCAGTGCTGGGTCTGAATGCTTTTAAAACAGCCGATCGACCGCACGCTATTGGCTTGATTTATTATTCGTTTCGGATTATGAGCGGCATTGGTTTCTTTTTAGTTGGAATGATGTTGGTGAGCTTGGTGCAGTGGCTCCGAGGTAATTTGACCGTTGATAAGTTATCCCAACAAAAATGGCTACTGCGGGCTTGGGTGCTTTCGGCTCCGTTGGGCTACATTGCGGTAGAGTCAGGCTGGATTGTGCGCTGTGTGGGTCGTCAGCCTTGGACGGTTTATGGTGAACTGCGCACGGCAGATATGGCTTCTCATTTACCAGCAGCGCAGGTGCTGACTTCCTTAACAGCTTTCGCGGTGTTGTATAGTTCCCTGTTAGTAATTACGCTGTTCTTTGCCAGTAAAATTATCCGCAAGGGACCAAATTTGGAGCTGGCTGCACCTTTTGCGATCACCGTTGGTGCAAGCGAAGCTATCGCTCCTGTAGAACATCAGCTCGATTCTCGTCCTGTAAATTAATCGGAGTAAACCATGGAAGCTCTCCAGCATTTTTTGCCGCAAGTGTGGTTTGCAATTTTAGGTCTGTTTTTGTTTCTGTATATCACTCTGGATGGTTTTGATTTGGGGGTGGGCATTCTGTCGCTGACTTCTTCTAGCGAGGAGCGGCGCAGTATTTTGATGACCAGTCTGGGAAATGTCTGGGATGCCAACGAAACCTGGCTGGTGTTGATGGGTGGAGCGCTGTTTGGGGCGTTCCCCCTGGCTTATGCAACGATTTTAAATGCGCTGTATATTCCGGCGAGTGCGATGATTTTTGGTTTGATCTTGCGGGCGGTGGCCTTTGAGTTTCGAGAGAATTCTGATAATAAAACCCTTTGGAATTTAGCTTTTGGAGTGGGCAGTTTTCTGGCAGCACTGGGTCAGGGGTTTGCTTTGGGTTCCGTGTTTGAGGGAATTGCAGTAGATGGCTTGGGGCATTTTACTGGGGGGATGTGGGATTGGCTGAGCTGGCGATCGATCATCGTAGCTCTCACGCTAATCCAAGGCTATGTGCTTATTGGTTCGACATATCTAATTATGAAGACGACGGATGAGTTGCAAGCAACGCATTATAAAACGGCGAAGTTGGCGGCGATCACTACGTTGGTGGGGGCTGTGTTTATTACAGTGAGTACACCAATCTTTTATGCCCAAGCCCGCGATCATTTGTTTGATCCGCCTTTGCTCTATGTGTTTACGGCGATTCCACTGTTGGGTTTGGGGTTGGTGGGTTTGCTATTGCGCAGTTTGAGTCGTAAGCAGGAAACTGCGCCGTTTGTCTGGACGATTTTGTTGTTCTTGATGTCTTTTCTGGGCTTGGGACTAATTATTTTCCCCTATGTAATTCCACCCAGCATCACGATTTATCAAGCTGCTGCTTCACCAAGCGCTTTGACTTTTATGATTGTTTTTATTGGTTTTTTGATTCCGATTATGTTGTTCTATAATATTTACAACTACATTGTTTTCAGAGGCAAGGTAACTTCACTCCATGAAGAATAGTAAATCTTCAACTTAAGTCAACTGTGTTCGCTGCCTTCAACACCACATCTAACAACCCCGGAAACACCAACTCTAGATCGTCCCGGCGTAACTGATTAATATGTTGCGTTCCATCTTTGCGAGAATGAATCAATCCCGCCTCCCGCAAAATCCGAAAATGGTGAGACATCGTAGACTTAGCAATATTCGCATCGAACGCATTGCAACAAAGATCTCCCCGATCGGCCAAAGCCCGTACTATTTCTAACCGTACCGGATCCCCCAGTGCATACAGCACAGAGGTCAGAGTCAATTGTTCTCGATCGGGGTGAGCTAACGGGCGCATAATTTTTAGGTTGGCACAAAGTTCCATTGTTCGATATACTCGAACTATCGATCTACAGAGAAAGCCATTAAAGTTCTCATCTCTCATCTTAGATCGGTTTTGCAGTTCTTCAAATTAGCGAGATCGAATCATGAATGCAACAAAGCTTTTCTCGACCTACCAACTAGGTGCCTTAACCCTTCCCAATCGCCTAATCATGGCTCCCCTCACCCGAGGCCGCGCCGGTCAAGACCGCATTCCTAACGAACTTATGGCCGAGCATTACTCTCAAAGAGCCAGTGCTGGACTCATTATCGCCGAAGCTACCAACATTTCCGAGACCGCCGCAGGCTGGAACGAAAGCCCCGGCATTCATAACGAAGCCCAAGTTAAAGGCTGGCAAAAAGTCACCGAAGCTGTTCACAATAAAGGTGGTCGCATCTATTTACAGCTCTGGCACTGTGGCCGCGCTTCTCATCCAGATTTTCAACCCAACGGCGAGACTCCGGTTTCCTCCAGTGCGATCGCTGCCGTAGGTGATGCCCATACTTCCAAAGGCAAAAAGCCTTATCCTGTGCCCCGCGCCTTAGACATCAGCGAAATTCCAGGTTTAATTCAAGACTATGTAGCCGCTACTCACCGCGCTCAAGCAGCCGGATTTGATGGCGTAGAAATTCATAGTGCCAATGGCTATTTATTGGATCAATTTCTGCGAGATGGCGTGAATCAGCGCACCGATGCCTATGGTGGTAGCGCAGAAAATCGATCGAGGTTATTAAGCGAAGTTACCGAAGCTGTGGTCAAAGCTTGGAGTGCAGACAGAGTAGGGGTTCGTCTTTCGCCTACCAGTGGATTCAACGACATGCGCGATAGTGATCCAATTACTACTTTTACTACTGCTGCTCGATCGCTAAATGCTTTTAACTTAGCTTACTTACACATCATGGAAGCCTTGCCCGGTCACATGTTAGCTGGCCCCGGTGAGCGAGTGACTCCTCACATTCGCCAAGTCTATCAGGGCACTTTGATGATTAATGGTGGCTATGATGCTGTGACCGGAGAAGCGGCGATCGCTAATAACGAAGCCGATCTGATTGCTTATGGCATCCCCTTCTTGGCTAATCCCGACTTCACAGAACGCATTAAACGCAATGCACCGCTAAATCCTCCAGATTTTGATACCTTGTATACTCCAGGAGCTAAAGGTTATAACGATTACCCATTACTAGCTGTGGGTTAATAAACAACTATCAACTAATGATTTAGAATCCATTGTTTTCTGATCATTAGTTGATTGATCTTATTGATTGCCATTCCCGATCGATCAACCCAGACCAAATTACAAAAGCGATTAACAACAGTCCTGAGATGCCATTGGAATATCCAGGTTTAAGGCTGTTCGATCGACAGCGTATCTTAACCATAAATCTTGACCAAATTGCTCTGCAAACAAATTTCGTAAAGCAGCTTCTACCTCACCAGAAAGCCTTGTCCTTTTAGCAAAAACAGTGAGTGCATTAGACAACCAACAAATCGCGCCTAAATACACTACCTTACTTGCCTGCAATCCTTCGCTCAGTGCCAGTGTGGTGCTAGTAGCACCTAATGAATGAGCAATAATGCCCTCAATTGCCTGAGAAAATGTATTGGTGTAATAGTTAGCCACAGAAGCGATCGCTTGAGCCAACTCCAATCCATTGGTTTGCAAGCCCTCAGTACTACCATGAGCTGGTGCATCAAAGGCCAAAACCCGATATCCACTGTCTATCAAAGGCGGCACAAACTCACCTAGCTGCAAACCATAGCCACCCCAACCATGCACCAACATCACAGTCGGCCCTGTTCCCCAATAAAAAGCATTGATATTAACGGTATCGAAAGGAATTGACAATAAAGTAGCCTGATCCAGCAAAGCTTGCTCTGACTCAGATAAAGGCCGAGGTTGTGGAGGAGTGAGGAATTGTTCTAAAGCCTCTCTTCCAGCCTGCTCAATCTGAGTCGAAAATACTGTTTCATTGTACCAACACGCTAGTCGAAACTATGCACTTTTAGTGCAAGGCTTTAGCTGCTACACACCGGCCATCACAAATGGAGGTAAAGTGTAAGGGTGAAAAGGAGAAGAAGATGAGTGAGCAAAGGCGCGGTAGCCAT
>JANOXZ010000123.1:0-4951 GCA_031418695.1 Synechococcales cyanobacterium VAR_35_metabat_10 | reverse complement strand
TTAGACGTTACGGCGAAATCAGTTAGACCTAGATCAATACCAATAACGTCACCGTCCTGATTTGCTTCAGGGATATCAATCCCGTCATCCACAAGCATCGAAGCAAAATATCTACCATCAGGGTTTTTACTCACGGTTACGGTTTTCACCTTGCCGTTGATATTCCGATGTAATTTTGCTCTGACATGACCCAAATTACCTGGAAACTTAATTTCAGAATCACTTAAAACTTTAACGTTTTGCGGAAACTGAATTGATTGTTTTCCTTGGCGCTTTTTGAAAGTAGGATACATTGCCCGACCATCAAAGAAGCTGCCAAAAGCTATGCCAAGATTAAGAACTGATTGTTGAAGGCATTGCGAGTAGCACTCTGAAAGCCATTCAAATTCTGTTTTCCACAATGGTATAGATTTCTTCATGGTCATGGCTGTAACACCTTTTCCAGTCTCTTGATATGTCGCGGTCATAATGCTCAAAGACTGATTCCAGACCCAACGCACGCAACCAAATGCCTGGGCAAGATGAATCTGCTGGGCTTCAGTTGGATAAATTTGGATTTTAACAGCTTTTAACTACTCTAAGACTGTAGTAACATAGAGGATTTTGAAATACAATAAGTTTGTTCGTTTATTCATCCAATTTCAAATCTCACCTGCCACGTACGGTTGTGAGGTCGCCTCAGACCAAACGTGTGCGCAGGAAAACTTCGTGTTATGTGGCTCGATTGTAATCATTGTGCATGGTGATCGCCTGAGTTCACCTCGGCCAATATTCTCGCAGCACGTAAACTCACTCGACTTTTATCCCGACGTTTACCCTATGGGGTAGAGCGCGGGGCTTCCCACCTGTAAGCTAAACTATGTCCTCATCTCCAATTGCCCCTAGCGAGTTTGCCACCACCGAGCAAGCCCTCAAACATTTCTTTGGCTACGATCGATTCCGCCTCGCCCAAAAAGAAATTATCACCGCCGCCATGGCCAACCAGGATGTCCTGGCGATCATGCCCACTGGCGGGGGGAAGTCGATCTGCTTTCAGTTGCCCGCCCTGCTCAAAAATGGCATCACGATCGTCGTTTCACCGTTGATCTCATTGATGCAAGATCAGGTGACAGCCTTACAAGACAACGGCATCGCTGCCACCTATCTAAATAGCAGCGTTACCGGTATCGAAGTGCAGAATCGCAGTCAGCGAGTGCTGAGCGGCGAGATCAAGCTGCTATACGTGGCTCCCGAAAGATTGATGAGCGATCGATTTTTAGAATTCCTCGATCAAATTCAACACTCGATCGGCATTGCTACCTTTGCGATCGACGAAGCCCACTGTGTTTCGGAATGGGGCCATGATTTTCGGCCAGATTATCGCCAGCTCAGTAATATTCGTCTTCGTTATCCTCACGCGCCTTTCTTGGCCTTGACGGCAACTGCCACCGATCGAGTGCGCCAAGATATTATTCATCAGCTCCAGCTTCGACAGCCCAGTGTTTCGGTCTCTAGTTTCAATCGCCAAAACTTATACTATGAGATTCGTCCCAAGGGCAAAGACTGTTACAAGCAGCTCATCAAAATTGTCAAACAAAGCAAGGGTTCGGGCATTATCTATTGCTTGAGTCGCAAAAAAGTTGATGAAATCACCGCCCAGCTTCAGCGCGATGGTATTGAGGCTTTGCCTTACCATGCGGGTTTGAATAATAACGTGCGAGAAGAAAACCAGCAGCGATTTATTCGGGACGATGTGCGGGTAATTGTGGCCACGGTGGCCTTTGGGATGGGGATTAACAAGCTAGATGTGCGGTTTGTGGTGCATTATGACCTGCCTCGCAACTTAGAAGGTTATTACCAAGAATCGGGACGGGCCGGGCGTGATGGTGAGCCAGCAGACTGTATTTTCTTTTTTGGTTTTGGGGATGTCAAGACGATCGAGTTCTTAATTGCCCAAAAAACTGACCCAGAAACCGGTGATCCGTTATTAGCCGAGCAGCAGGTGGCGAAGCAGCAGCTTCGCCAGGTAATTGATTACGCCGAAGGCAACGAATGTCGGCGGCGGATTCAGTTGCGCTATTTTGGTGAAGACTTTCCGGGAAACTGCGGCAACTGTGATAATTGTTTAAGGCCAAAAAATGAAGCCGATTGGTCGATCGAAGCTCAAAAGTTTCTTTCTTGTGTACATCGCTGCAATCAAAGGTTTGGCACCAAGTACATTATTGACGTGCTGCGTGGTTCTAAAGACAAACGGGTGTTAGCCAACTGTCATGACCAACTGTCTACCTATGGCATCGGCAAAGACCGTACTGGCGAGGAATGGAAAGTTTTATCCCGAGCGCTGCTACATCAGGGCTTATTGAGTGAAACCACTGATGGCTACTCGGTTTTACAGTTAAATGCTTTGAGTAGAGAAGTGTTGCTAAAGCAAAGATTAGTGATGGTGGCGCTGCCCAATACGCCCCAAGTGTTGGATGAGAAATCGGCGATCTCGCGCAGTCAGGCCGAGGAACTGTTTGATCGTCTGCGCTCCTTACGAAAAAGAGTGGCAGATCAGCATTCGGTGGCTCCATATATTGTGTTTGCCGATTCTAGTTTGAAGTTAATGTCTCAACAGCGCCCCCAAAATTTATCAGAGTTCGCCGAGATCTCGGGAGTTGGTAGCCGCAAGCTGGCGCAGTATGGACAACAATTTGTCACTGAAATCCGAGCCTTCTGCCAAGAACATGGTTTTGCTTTGGAACCGGAGAAACCTGCTGCCTTGCCAGTAGTACAGACCAGAGAAAGAGATACCGCGACTCCCACTCATCTCCAGACCTGCCATTTGTTTCAACAGGGTCTTAGTCCAACCCAGATTGCCGAGAAGCGACAAATGGCACAGAGTACTGTGATGCAGCATTTGGAGGTGTTGATTGAAGCAAGGCAAATTACTGATATCGATCGACTGGTGCCCACTGAAACTCAAAAAGTGATTCGACTGGCGATCGAAGCAATGGGCGATATGTCACTTAAAACTATTCGGGAATATCTCAAAGAAGCTTTCACCTATGAGGAAATCAAGGTAGTACGAGCAGCTTGGCGGGCGAAGCAATATGAATGAAATCCAGGTTTATAAATTGGGTCTGACTCCCTACCAAACAGCTTGGGATTTACAGAAACAATGGCAGCAAAAATTGATCGCTGATCCTATTCATCCTGATGTGTTAATGCTGTTAGAACATCCGCCGGTCTACACCTTGGGTACTGGGTCTAGCCTAGAATTCGTCAAATTCAGTCCTGATGATGGTTATGAGCTGCATCGTAGTGAGCGAGGTGGAGAAGTGACTTATCACTGCCCAGGACAGTTAGTGATCTATCCAATCCTAAATCTGCGTCGTCGTCATCAGATGGATTTGCACTGGTATCTGCGCCAGCTAGAAGAAGTAGTGATTAGGTTGTTAGCGGACTATGGATTAATTGCTGAAAGGATTCCAGGTTTGACAGGAGTATGGTTAAAAGAGAAAAAAGTGGCCGCGATCGGTATCAAAGTCAGTCGTTGGGTAACGATGCACGGCCTAGCAATCAATGTAAATAATGATCTGAGCGGTTTTGAGCAGATTGTCCCCTGTGGCATTGCGGATCGATCGGTGGGCAATCTATTAGAATTTTTGCCAACTGTGAATTTAGAAGAGATTCAGGAGAGGTCGATCGAGATTTTTTGCGAGTTGTTCGATCTCAACCAAAACGCTAGCCAAACGTAGGATATTATCGAACTAGCCTGAAAAAGTTGACTCGCAAAAAGGTTATGAGTAATTTATGAGAGATCGAACACTCTGTTAGCTCAGATATTTGTTAGGAAATCATTCCCACCAATTTTGCACTGAGATCCCACATTTTCAGGGCCTTGCCATCGTCACTAGCTTCATTGGAAACTTCTTGTTGGAACGACTCCCGGCCATCTTTTTGGCGGTTGCCCCAGCTCCAATAAACTCCCGAAACCTTAAAGGCGGGATCGGCGACTACCATTGCTACCCGATCGCCAGACAACTCTTCAGTTACATAACCCTTGGTAATATTTTTCTGAAACCAAGGGAAGATTTTTTGGAATAGGGGATAGCTGTTGCGGAACAGAGCCGTAGTCGCTACACAGCCGGGATATAGGGCATTGAAAGTGATTCCAGTACTGTCATGATAGCGACGATGTAGTTCGCGCATGGTGAGCATATTGCAGAGTTTGCTATCTTTATAAGCTTTGCCCGCCTTGAATTTTTTGCCATCGATCATGGCGATCGGAGCCTTAAAGCCCTTCTCAAATCCACTGAAATCGCCCAGATCTGGTGGTGCCGGAATTGGAATCTTGCCCCCTAGCTCCTTGGGATTAGCAGTCACAGTACCTAAAATCACCAATCTTTTATCAGCAGCCGGGGATTTTTCTAGGTCGGGCAGCAGTAAATTACAGAGCAAAAAGTGGCCTAAATGATTGGTAGCAACGCTGATTTCATAGCCATCAGGGCTATACATTGGCTCTTTCAGCAGTGGCAGATAGACCGCAGCATTGACCACTAATGCTTCTAGCGATCGACCCGTAGCCCGAAAATCTGCTACAAACTGGCGCACGCTGGCTAGACTCGCTAAGTCCAACTGCATCATGGTGTATTTGTCTGCCGGGATTTTGAGGTCTTGGACAGCTTTAGCCATTTTGGTTAAATCCCGACAGGCCATGATCACATGCCAATCTGGCCGCTCGGCTAGGGCGCGGGCGGCTTGTAAGCCTACGCCTGAGGTGGTGCCGGTGATGATTACTGTGGATTGTGCCATGCTGCTAAGACTCCTAAAGCCGATCGATATTTTTTCTACGCTTAAATCTATATTCCACGAGGGTTGGTCGTTCTGGCAAATCTGGGGGATGAGGATCGATCGCTGAAAGACTGATGAAATCTGGGCTGATGATTTATCAGCTTTACGAAGTTTTACTTTTCTTTGCAGTTAGTAA
>JANOXZ010000122.1:0-5443 GCA_031418695.1 Synechococcales cyanobacterium VAR_35_metabat_10 | reverse complement strand
AGTTGGAATACCTAGTTTTTATATGGGCAGGTATGCAGTGACGCAGGCTCAGTATAAAGCTGTGATGGGTAAAAATCCATCTCGCTTCCAGGGTGAAAATTTGCCCGTCGAAACCGTCAGTTGGAACGATGCTCAGGCTTTTTGCAAACGATTAACGGAAAAATCACAGCGAAAATATGGTTTGCCATCAGAAGCTCAGTGGGAATATGCTTGTAGGGCAGGGACAAATACTCCCTTCTATTTTGGAGAAACTATCAGTACCGATGTAGCAAACTTTAATGGCAACTATGCTTACAACGAGGGGGCGAAGGGTAA
Organism: Synechococcales cyanobacterium VAR_35_metabat_10; assembly: GCA_031418695.1. Lineage (GTDB taxonomy): Bacteria > Cyanobacteriota > Cyanobacteriia > Cyanobacteriales > Chamaesiphonaceae > JAAFHZ01. The sequence goes on along the minus strand of JANOXZ010000122.1, from coordinate 5,128 downwards.
GTATTTAGAGAAAACTGCTTCTATCGAGTTATTTGATATGGCCAACGACTTTGGCTTGTATGATATGCATGGAAATACATGGGAATGGTGCGAAGACAATTGGCATAGTAGTTATAATGGAGCACCTGCCGATGGTAGTGCTTGGGTTGGTATCAATAATGGACATGTGTTGCGCGGTGGTTCGTGGAATCGTGACCCTAACAACTGTCGATCAGCTTTTCGGGAATGGGATGGTACAGATCGATACAATGAATGCATTGGCTTTCGTGTCATGTGTTCCTCCACAAAAGCTGTATAACTTTATTGCCAACATAGCACTAAAAATATTTTTTAACTACATCCCTTAATTTCATGCGCCGCGACACCATCTTCTACCAACTATTCCTCCGCTTCCCCCAGCTCCTCTTTGAACTTGTTCCCAACAAACCTGCTGATGCAGAGCAATACATTTTTGAATCCATAGAAGTCAAAGAAACATCCTTTCGCTCAGATGGAGCCTGGATGCCACCAACCTCTGAAGGCACCGTCTACTTTGCTGAGGTACAATTTCAACCCGACGAAATCTTCTACGAAAGGATGAATGCCGAAATCAGCATTTTTACTTTCCGCAACCGCCACAGATGCAGCTCTTGGCAAGGCGTAGTTCTCTTTCCTACCCGCGATCTGCAACAGAGCAGCCTCACCATGGTCAGCCACTTGCTCGACAGTGGCAAGATCATCCCTATATTCCTAGACGAACTGCCCAGTGACGCTTCTCCAGCACTGAGGCTCATGGTCTTGACCACCCTAGAAGGCGAAGATGCAATTATGGCTGCCAAACAAGCCCTTGCCCGAAATATCGACAACCGCGATATCATAGAAATGGTCACGACCATCATGGTCTACAAATTCACCCAACTCACCCGCGCAGAGGTAGATGTCATGTTAGGAGTCACATTACAAGAAACCCGCGTTTACCAAGAAGCCAAAGCCGAAGGCAAAGTCGAAGGCAATGCTGAAGGCAAACTAGAAATGCTATTAATGCTTTTGAACCACAACTTTGGGTCATTACCAGATAATCTAACTGAGCAGATCGAAATATTACCGATCGAACAACTCGAAGCCCTCTGCACGGCCTCTTTCAATTTCCAAAACCTTTCAGATCTCACTGCCTGGTTCAACGATCGAGCTACGTAATTGACTGCAAAAAAATGATAGCTATGCTTGGGGTGGTAAGCGATCGAGCAGTATATCGAGTTTGTTGTTGTTGGAATTCAAGAGGCGAAGAATGGTGGGACGGTCTTCATCGATCGACGTAGAAAGATTGATTAAACCTTCCGACATAGCTTCCAGGCGGAGCATTCTTTCTTCATGCTGCCGAGTTCGTTCCTCATGCTGTTGAGTACGTTCTTCCTGTAAAAGCCGATCAGTTGCTGCTTGGTCAAGCATAGCTTGAATGGCGCGGCCATTGGACTCAGCAATTTGGATGGCACGGTCAGCAGCAGCTTTTGTTTCGGCCATCTCGGATTGGAACTGCTGCTGGGAGAATAAAATTCCTTGCAGGATAGACTGCATTTCTTCAAAAGACATAGTAAAAAAAGTAGTTCGTTAGTTCGATTATACAAAAAATGCCAAAGAAACTCAAGAATCACCTAATACCTTTTTGACATAGACGTTCCAGGAACAAGTCAAGGTGGATAAACGATGTCATTAAGCAATGCCGAACCGCATCCACCTTGGCACACTATTTCAACATCAGAGCTACTTCCTTAGCAAAATAAGTCAAAATCAGATCTGCTCCTGCCCGCTTCATGCTCAACAGAGTCTCCAAAATAATCTTCTTCTCATCAATCCAACCCATTTTACCCGCAGCGTGAATCATCGAATATTCACCGCTCACATTGTAAGCAGCCACTGGTACATTGCAATTGGCCTTCACCAAATGAATGATATCCAAATAAGCCAAGGCAGGTTTGACCATCACCATGTCTGCGCCTTCCGCGATATCTAACTCAATTTCCCGCAGAGCTTCGCGGCTGTTTGCCGGATCCATCTGATAAGTTTTTTTGTCTCCAGACTTCGGCGCAGAACCCAAAGCTTCCCGGAAAGGGCCATAGTAAGCCGAAGCGTACTTAGCAGAATAGGCCAGAATGCCCACATGCTCATAGCCACTGGCATCTAAAGCCTGACGAATCGCACCAACCCGACCATCCATCATGTCGGAAGGTGCCACCATATCACTGCCCACAGCAGCTTGGCTGACAGCCATTTTAGCCAGGATAGCCACGGTTTCGTCATTTAGAATCACACCTGCTTCATTCATCACCCCATCATGACCATGAGTAGTAAAAGGATCCAGAGCCACATCGGTAATAATCATGATCTCAGGAGTGGCTTTTTTGATGGCGGCGACGGCACGTTGGGCTAAGCCTTGCGGATTATAGCTTTCAGTACCCTGATCATCTTTTTTCTCTTCGGGTACTACCGGGAAGAGGGCGATCGCCTTGATCCCCAGTTCATAACATTCGGCAATCTCAACCAGCAACAGATCTAGAGTGCGGCGGTAGCAACCCGGCATCGAGGTGATTTCTTCTTGATGGTTTTCGCCTTCCATGACAAACAGCGGATAGATAAAGTCATCTACGCTCAGCTTGGTTTCTTGTACCATGCTGCGAATGCTGGGGTTGCGACGCAGGCGACGAGGGCGTTGAGTGATAGTGCGGGCAGTTTTAGAGTCAGGCATTTTAAATACAAAGTGAGAAATATAGAGCCGATAAGTGTAAGAATTTTACATTTTTGCGAATTCGACTCTTGGCACTTCGTAACAATTGTTAGTCAAATGGCCATGGCGAGCCGCTAACCCACTAGCTCAAATAAAAATAAAAGAATTTGCTTGACAAGATCAGGTATCCCCCGTATAGTTGTAAATGTGCAAAAAAACAAACACAAAAACGTCCAAGCCCCCATCGTCTAGAGGCCTAGGACACCTCGTTTTCACTGAGGCAACAGGGATTCGAATTCCCTTGGGGGTATACAACAAGAAGAGCAGTCACCCGACTGCTCTTTTTGCGTTTTAAGGTTTCCAACAGTTTCTAGGTAATACCCATGGCGATCTTGCTCTACTGGGGCGACGATGAATTTGCACTGAACCAAGCTCTCAAGGAACTCCAGCAACAGACTGTTATCGAAGCTTGGGCAAGCTTTAATTACCAAAAAATTCTGGGTGACAAAGCTGAAAGCGTGATCGATGCTCTCAACCAAGCCATGACTCCACCTTTTGGTGCTGGTAAAAGACTAGTATGGCTGGCAGATACTTCCATGTTTAGCCAAAGCAATGATAGCCTTTTGGCCGAATTAGAGCGCACCATCCCCGCTGTCCCTGAGACCTCGGTGCTACTGATCACCTGTGGCAATAAACCTGATGGCCGATCGAAGATTACTAAGTTCATCCAAAAACACGCCGAAACCAAAGAATTTGCGCTACTCTCAGCCTGGAAAGGAGCTGAACTGGAACAACAGGTTAGACAGATCGCCAAAGATAAACAAGTGAATCTGACTGGGGAAGCGATCGAACTCTTAGCTATTTCGGTCGGCAACAATACTCGCCAACTACACAGTGAACTAGACAAACTTAGTATTTACAGCAACGGTCGCCAACAGCCTTTAACGATGGAAGAAGTAGGCAATCTGGTGGCCATCACCACCCAAAATAGTTTGCAGTTGGCCGAAGCTCTAAGGAAAGGGGAGGTCGATCGAGCTTTAGAACTAATCAATTCCCTCATTCAACGCAACGAACCAGCCCTCAAAATTGTGGCCACCTTGGTAGGACAGTTTCGCACCTGGCTATGGGTGAAAGCCTTGATAGAGACGGGAGCCAAAGATGAAATAATCGCCAAAGAAGCCGATATTGGCAACCCCAAAAGGCTGTATTTTCTGCGCAAAGACCTGCAAAAAATCACCGCCAATCAATTAGCCGCTGCCTTTCAAGAGCTGCTGGTGTTAGAATTCTCACTAAAGACAGGCAATGACCCGGCCATGACTTTGCAAATCCAAGCTATTAATATCTGCCAAGTTGTCACATGAACCCAGTAGACTACCTGCGCATCAGTCTGACAGATCGCTGCAACTTCCGTTGTCAGTACTGTATGCCGGTGGGTGAAAAGATCCAGTATCAGCCTCACCCGGAGTTACTGAGCAATGATGAAGTTTTGACTTTAGTACGGGATGTCTTTGCACCAGTGGGTTTCAAACATTTTCGGTTAACTGGTGGCGAGCCATTGATTCGATCGAACATCGTCAACCTTGTTTCTGAAATTGCCAGTCTGCCCAGTACCCAAGATTTATCTCTGACTACTAATGGCTGGTTACTCGCCGATCTCGCTGCGGATTTATATGATGCCGGATTACGTCGGATTAATATCAGTCTAGATTCTTTAAACCCCGCGACCTTCGCAAAAATCACTGGTCGCTCCACCAAAGATACTTGGGATAAAGTATGGCGCGGTATTCAAACAGCCCATCAGGTGGGCTTCGATCCGCTGAAACTAAATGTGGTGGTGATTCCAGGAGTAAATGATGGCGAGGTTTTAGAATTGGCGGAGTTGTCGATCGATCGGAATTGGCACATTAGATTTATTGAATTCATGCCGATCGGAAATGATGCCCTATTCCTAGAGCGTGGCTGGATAAATTCCGAAATGATTCGGGGGCAAATCCGCGATCGCTGGGGCTTAGAAGCCTCTCAAGTTAAGGGCAACGGCCCCGCTGATATTTTCCAAATTCCAGGTGCAAAGGGAACTTTGGGTTTTATTAGTCAGATGTCGGAATGTTTCTGTGATCGCTGTAATCGGGTGCGCCTCTCTGCTGATGGTTGGCTACGACCTTGTTTGTTGAATGAGACTGGCCAGTTAGACTTAAAGACTTCGCTGCGTCAAGGAGTTAGTGTTATTGATCTTCAAGAACAAGTCCGTGACTTATTAGTTCTCAAGGCTGATATCAATTATAAGGAGCGGGAATCGGGTAGTACAACAAGTAGCTACAGTCGTACTATGTCTCAAATTGGTGGCTGAAGAATATATCTGAAACCAGGTAATCGCATTAGGAATCGTCAATTCAAAACTGAAGTGCAACGGTTAGAGGTCTTCCCCGG
>JANOXZ010000121.1:0-4733 GCA_031418695.1 Synechococcales cyanobacterium VAR_35_metabat_10 | reverse complement strand
CAAAAAAACAATATCGCCCAATTGATCGATCGCAAAAGCCGTAATACCCACAGTTGCGATTTGGCCATTCAGACCAACATATTCATGAGTATCGGTATAGCGGAGGTTTTCGGGGTACTGAGTAGTCATAATATTGTTCTCTAAAATTCAACAGTCAAGGGCGCACGAGGGAAAGGAATCACATCTCGGATGTTAGTCATCCCGGTCATAAATTGTACCAGACGCTCGAAGCCTAAACCAAAACCAGCGTGAGGTACTGTGCCGTAGCGACGCAGATCCAAATACCACCAGTAGTCTTGAGGATTCAATCCCTGAGCAGCAATCCGGCTTTCTAACACATCTAAGCGTTCTTCTCGCTGGGAGCCACCAATAATTTCGCCAATTTTAGGAGCCAAAATATCCATCGCTGCCACTGTTTTGCCATCGTCGTTGAGGCGCATATAAAAAGCTTTGATTTCTACCGGATAATCGGTCAAAATCGTGGGCTTTTTAAAGACTTCTTCGGCTAAATAGCGCTCGTGTTCTGACTGTAAATCTAACCCCCAGCTCACTGGATACTCAAACTGCTTATCGGTTTTTTTAAGGATTTCGATCGCCTCAGTATAGGTCAAGCGGGCAAAATCGTTATTAATAATATTCTCAGCGGTAGCCAATACCGAATCATCAATCCGCTGCTGGAAAAACTCCATATCGGGCAGACATTTTTCCATTACATACTTAAAGACATATTTTAAGAACTCTTCGGCCAAGTTCATATCACCTTGCAGGTTACAAAAAGCCATCTCTGGCTCAATCATCCAAAACTCCGCTAAGTGACGGGAGGTATTGGAATTCTCTGCCCGAAAAGTAGGACCAAAGGTATAAACATTACTAAAAGCCATCGCCATAATTTCGGCTTCTAATTGACCACTGACACTCAAAAAAGCTTGGCGACCAAAAAAATCTTGGCTGTAATCGACCTTGCCATCGGGAGTGCGGGGTAGTTTATCGGGGTTCAGAGTAGTGACATTAAACATTTCCCCGGCACCTTCGCAGTCGCTGGCGCTGATGATCGGAGTATGTACCCACAGAAAACTTTTTTCTTGAAAGAACTGATGCACAGCCGCCGCGCAGGCATTGCGTACCCGGAAGACAGCCCCCAGAGTATTAGTGCGAGGGCGCAGGTGGCCAATTTCCCTTAAGAACTCAAAAGAGTGACGTTTTTTCTGGAGAGGATAAGTTTCGGGATCGGACTCACCAAAGATTTCCAGCGTAGTGGCCTGAAGTTCTACCCGCTGGCCTTTAGCTGGCGACTCCACCAAGTTACCCTGAAACTCCACAGAGGCACCAGTGCTCAACCGTTTGATCTGGTTGGCGTAGTCTGGCACGGTTTGGGCAATTACCACCTGGATATTCGCCATACAGGAACCATCGTTGACATCCACAAAAGCAAAGCCCTTGGATTCCCGTTTACTGCGAATCCAGCCTTTGACCGTAATGGTGGCACCAATTTCGCCGGTAGCCAAGATTTTATCGATCGAGTTAGTCACCATAATCCATCCCTTTATTCGATTTCTTCAAATTCTGTAGCAGTTTCATCCGGAATCAACGTACTGGCTACCGTTACTAGGTCAATCTGTTGGCGATAATAGTCCACATTTTTGACTTGGACTTCTACTCGATCGCCTAAGCGGTAAGTAGTGCGATTTTTGCGCCCGACTAAACAAGCATAACGCGGACGGAATTCGTACCAGTCATCTTTGAGGGAGCTGACATGGACAAGACCTTCCACTAAGAAATCATCAATTTCTACAAAGAAACCGTAAGACTGCACCCCGACGATTAGGCCCTGGAAGACTTCGCCGGTGCGAGATTTCATTTGCTCAGCTTTTTGTAAGCCTTGCAAATCATTTTCGGCATCTTGAGCGACTTTTTCTCGATCGTTCAGATGAGAAATTGCCCCACTAATTTGGGCAGCTAATTCTTGCTGAGTGGCTGGTTTAAGAACTTCCCAAGCAATCTGACCATGGCAGGTGCTGCTGTGTAGATCTACCACATCTTTCGATCGAGCAGTTTTGCGATCTTTGCCACTGTTAAAGACTTCGTGCAAGACCCGTTGATTTAACAAATCGGCGTAGCGACTAATTGGCGAAACCCCGTGTAAGTATCCATCAGCTAAGCCTAACCCAAAGTGAGAACCGGGCTGGGCGCTGTAGATACTAGTTTTGAGCATCGATTTGAGAATATAGTTCAGCACCCGAGGGACACTGGACTGAGGAAATGTCTGAGCGATCAAATGCAGATCGGGCGCTAGGGCTTCTGGTTCGGCTTCCGGAATGAGTCCGAGGTTTTGAGTGAGCTTAATTAAGTCCCCAACTTCTACGCCTTCTGGTTGATGTTGTACAGCATAGAGACCCGGTACACCCAAGGCTTGTAAGTGAGTGCCGATCGCTTGGTTGGCAGCGATCGAAATTTCGGCGGCCAGCGATCGAGGTTCATCCACAAACACTGCACCCAAACGACCTTCATCGGCAAAGCGGGTCTGAGATTCTAACAAGTCCACACTCAACCCACCGCGCAGTTGCCTTTGTTCGCGCAGTTTAGGAGCGATCGCCATCAATAGATCCCGCACTTTTACTGCATCTTCAAATGGTAAGTCGCCGTTATCACCAGCCATGATGGTATCTAGATTGGCAAATTTCAGATGATAGTTGACGGTAATCAGGCTGGGCTGAATTTCAAAAGTGTTCACCAGGCCATCGGCATCGATCGCCAGAATTACCGACATGGCAAGTCTGGGGCCATCTTGAGTTAGAGAGCAAATCTGCTGCACCACAGGGGGCAGCATCGGCACAGTGCAGTCGCCTACGTATACGGAGGTGCCACGGCGGCGGGCTTCCCGATCGAGCCGGTCATCGGTAGTCAGATAGCTGGCCACATCCGAGATATGCACTGCCACTTGCCAGGTGCCGTCATCTTGGGCTTCTACGCTGAAGGCGTTTTCCCAATAAAGATCTTCTTCGGCGATCGAAAAAGTCATGACATCGGTAAAATCTTTGTGATTTTTGGACATTTTAGCCGTGACCTTGCGAGGCAGGGCTTCGCCAGCGGCAGTAATATTTAGAGCAAAATCTGGATGCAGATCGTGTTTACAGCAAACAATATCTATCTCCGAAGCTGTTTCGGCACTGGCACCCAAAATTCTGGCTACTCTGCCCAAGGGTGGCTCTTGGCCGATTTGATGACGAATTACTTCTACTTGCACCAAGTTATCGGCTAATCCATCTAGATCCAAATGACTAGGGACAATTTCGATTTCACACAGCAGCCGATCGTCCAAAGGTATAGCCCGAAAAGTCTGGTCTTCTAATTGCTTGAGTCTGCCCAGCAGGGAGGGATTGGCTCGCTCTAAGATCAGCTTGACGGTGCCCTCGGGGCTGCGCCGCCGAGTACCTTCTTTCATTACTTTAATCAGTACCCGATCGCCGTTCCAAGCGTTGCCTAAGTGGCTTTCGCGCACGTAAATGTCTTCGGCACCTTCTTGGTCTTGGATGGCGAAGCAAAACCCTTTGCTAGAGCAGCGTAGCTTGGCTTCTACTACGTCCTCTTCTGCTAGTTTCCGAAACTTGCCCTTGTCTTTGGCCAGTACGCCAATTCGATCTAACACTTCCAGCACTAAGCCTAACTGAGAAATGCTGTTGTCGTCTTCGCAGCCCAACTTTTTTTCTAACAACTTAGGGGCAACTGGCTTTTCATCGGGAAAATGTGAGAGCAGCGTAGCGATCGAAAAGTTCATATAGTTCAATGTCTCCTCCAAGAGTTTCCTTGTAATGCAAATGGATTTAGTTTGCTCTCGTCTAGCGCCCCTTTGAAGCGCCTATCTGGCAGCATCTGTCATGAAGTGTCTGTATCGACTAGTTTTCAGTGAACTTCCGTAGCACATCATACCCCACTAGACGGGGCACCATAATACCTTCTTCAGAAACTGTTGTATTTAATGGTATTTCTGGGATGCCCCAATGGCATTCCAGATGGTATTTGTGCTTAGCTAGAGGATACCTAGTAATCTGATGGAGAAAAATGTTATCTTAACCCTTGGCTATGGCCGATCGGAGTATTGATTACTGGGTATTGATCAACTAGTCTTATTTCAGATCCAGCCTCTCTAGCTTTAGTCTTTAACCAGGAAGGAGTAAAAAAAGTGTCAGTCGAAACCATCCAAAAGCCCGCTACAGCTCGTAAACTTGCCCCCAAGTACCGAGTACTGCTGCATAATGACGATTTTAACGGCATGGAATATGTTTCTCAGGTGTTGATTAGTACCATTCCTAATCTCAGCCAGCCCCAAGCGGTGAGCATTATGATGGAAGCCCATAACAACGGGATGGCCTTGGTGATTACCTGTGAACTAGAACATGCGGAATTCTATTGCGAAACCCTGCAAAACCATGGTTTGACTAGTACGATCGAGCCTGAGAGCTGAGTAGTTTGAATAAGTATTTGAGATCGATCGCTAACCTGCCAGCACCCGTGAGAATTTTGCTCTTCTTGCTGGTGCTGGTAGTTTGCTGGGCACCTTTTGCTGGGGTGATCTATGGCTATTTCAATACGGCTCGTGACATGACCGATCCGGGCGTTTTGAATTTGTTGAATATTTTGGTGATGGGTGGCTTGGGTGTGATGTTTATAATCATGCTGCCCTGGTGGAATCAGGCTGTTTATGATCGTAAGTAGCCTTTTATATTTTTTTGGTT
>JANOXZ010000120.1:0-2492 GCA_031418695.1 Synechococcales cyanobacterium VAR_35_metabat_10 | reverse complement strand
CTGACAGCCTGAGCATCTTCCCAGGTAAGGGAGGCAGAACCGGATCCTTGGCTAATGCCGCCGGTTCTCACCGATGCTGCTGAGACTTGCAGCAGGTTGGTGCCCAGTGCCTCAATTTGCTGCTCGGTAGCCTTTTGGACACCTTGCCCGATCGAAGTAATGGTAATAACTGAAGAAATGCCAATAATCACCCCCAACATCGTCAAGGTGCTACGAATCTTGTTACTCCACAGCGTTTCGATCGCCATCAGCAACACTTCTAGCAATGAGGTACGACGTTTAGGACGACGAGAGCGCCGGAGCAGTGCTTTAGGTGGACGCTTTGTTTTCATAGAAATTGTTTGGGTATGGGATAGCCTATCTGTTTTCCTTTGTAGAAAAAGAACAATAGCTATCATCCACCGCGACCTCTGCTACCACCAGTATTTATCGAAGAAGCTTTGCGAGTACCTGCCGGAAAACTGAGTAGGACTTGTTCGTCACCAGTTAAACCAGATTTGACTTCGGTTTTGTCATTAACCGTGGTACCAACGACGATCGGCATAAATATCGGGTCACTATTTTTTTGAGATACAAAGACTCCCTGAGCATTTTTCTCTTGGGCGATCGAAGCTGTCGGGACAATCAAAACCTGTTTTAGTTCACCCGCTTTGAAATCGATCGTCACGTTCATTCCCTCATGGAGTAGTCGTTGGGAATCAGTAACTGCTACTTTCACTTCAAAGCTAGTAACATTTTGCTGTACCAACGATTGGGTCGCTACTTGTGTCACCTTGCCTTCAAAGGTCTTGCCAGTATAAGCATCTACTTTGATAATAGCTATTTGACCAACCTGAATTTTAGCAATACTGGCTTCGGCCACCTGCGCCACAATTTCATTGGTCGATGCCAATGAAAGAATAGAAGATGATGTCGCTGAAGTTACCGCACTTCCTGCTGTGGTAGGAGTAACGAACGCCCCAGGATCGGCATATTTACGAGAAACAATCCCGGCAAAAGGAGCGCGAATGACAGTGTCGTCGATATTTCTTTGGACGATCGCTACGGCACCTTGGGCAGCCATTACCTGCGCACGAGCCTGATCGATATCTTCGGGGCGTGAACCAGCTTTAAGTAAATTCAATGCCTCTTGGCGCTGTTTCAGCACGCTTCTGGCCTGGGAAATATCTTCGGGACGCGCTCCTGCTTTGAGCAAATTGAGGGCCTGTTGGGCTTGATCTACTTGGGCTTGGGCACCATCGCGGGTCGATCGAGCAGTACTAAATGCTTGTTGAGAGAGCGCTCCAGCGGCTTGTAACTTTTGGGTACGCAGCATATCTTCTTCTGCTTGCCGATAGGTGACTTGGACTTTACTCAAATTGGCTTGGGCTTGGGCAATATCTTGCGATCGATTTCCGGCTAGTAACTTGCGCACACTGGCATTAGCTTCGTCTACCTGGGCTTGGGCTTGGGCGATATCTTGCGATCGATTGCCAGCCTTTATTTTAGTTAAATTTGCTTGAGCAGCAGCCAAGTTACCTCTGGCCTGAAGCAATTGTCCTTGTAGATTTGAGCTATCCATATAAGCTACAATCTGTCCTGGCTGTACATATTGACCTTCTTCGACCAAGAGCTTTTTCAACACCCCAGAGGTTTTGGGGCTAACGTTAACTGAGCTTTCGGGTTGTACTGTGCCATTTGCCGAAATCACGATCGTTAAATCGCCTCGGGTCACAGGCGTTGTCTTAATTTTGCGCAGCGCCCGCTGTTGGGGTGCTGTGACTAGTTGATAATAGGCAACGTAGCTGCCAATTCCAATCAGAGATATTGCCACTAAAGAACCCATAAGCCACTTATTCGTTTTTAGCTGGCGCAGCTTCTCTGGCAGTGAGTCAATACCTTTTTTCAAATCTAAGTTAATAGCTAACATTGTTTTGAAACCGGTTTTAAAAATATTATGGTATTTATTTAGCATCTCTAACGAAAAAACCGCCATACTCCAAAAAACGTTTCTAGTGGAGCAAGCGATTCCTTTCACTTATTATTGTTAATTCGATCACTACTTGACGTTAACCGTTAAAAATCACAGTTCTCTCTCTCCAAGGATAGAGACAATAGCAAAACAGTAAAAAATGTTACTTATCTTAATCAAAAATGACCTAAACGATACCTACCACTTATCAAAGCTTGATTCTGTGAATCACGGGCGTTTTCAGTCCTCTAAATTATCAAGTATTGACAATTAGAAAATCTCTCTCTTTCTATTGAAATAGATTTCTATAAAAAAGCCATTGATTATATCTATCTAAAGGCTGATTTATCCGTAAACTATCTTCGGGTACATTATAAGGCATAAATCCTAGGAGCATTGATTCTTGTAATAGTTAAAATCGACAGCGTGAGAAGAAGCTTGTTATGTTTTGTTTAATTTTACTAATTCCGGCACTTTTGCGGACTAGTTCTTAACTCAAAGGTCAGTGATGGCAACCGCAACAGATTTCAAAGACTATTAC
>JANOXZ010000119.1:0-3729 GCA_031418695.1 Synechococcales cyanobacterium VAR_35_metabat_10 | reverse complement strand
CTTTTTTAGCCCCGGCGATCGAGTACTAGTAATTCACAATGGTAAATTTGGTGAACGCTGGGTACTAGTTTCTAAAGCCTTTGGTCTAGATGTAGTAGAAGTTACCGCTCCCTGGGGTCAACCGATCAATCCTGATGATGTGCAGGCTGCTATGACTGCCGATAGCGCCAAAGCAATCAAAGGCGTAATTATTACTCACAGCGAAACTTCCACTGGCGTAATTAACGATTTAGAAACCATCAACAAACATGTCAAAGCCCATGGTGCATTGATCATTGTCGATGCTGTCACCAGTATGGGTGCTACTAATGTCCCGATCAATGATTGGGGCTTGGATGTAGTCTGCTCTGGTTCTCAAAAAGGTTTTATGGTTCCTCCCGGTATGGGCTTCGTAGCTGTCAGTGCTAAAGCCTGGGAAGCTTACAAAACCGCCAAAATTCCTAAGTTCTATCTGGATCTGGGCAAATATCGCAAAGATGGCGCTCCTTTTACGCCACCAGTTAATCTGATCTTTGCGCTACAAGCTTCTTTAGCCATGATGAAGAAAGAAGGACTAGAAAACATCTTCGCCCGTCATCATCGTCATCGTGATGCCTGTCGTGCTGCCGTTAAGGCCATGGGTCTAGAACTCTATGCTCCCGATGGTCATGGTAGCCCTGCAATCACCGCAGTTTCGACTCCCGCTGCCGAAGAAATCCGGAAGGTGATGAAGAAGAAATACGACATCGTGTTAGCTGGCGGCCAAGATCACCTCAGCGGCCAAGTTTTCCGCATCGGTCACTTGGGCTTTGTGTGCGATCGAGATATCCTCAGTGCCCTAGCTGCTCTCGAAGGCACCCTAGCTGAACTAGGTACTGGCAACAGCAACGGAGCCGGAGTAGCCGCCGCCGCTAAAATCCTTAGTGGTAAGTAGGCTCAACTTATAAAGTGGGTTGTTGTTGAGCGGCCTTGCCCTGAGCCTATCGATAGCTTGGGGAGCCGAAACACTGCCCGCGATCGAGACTTTAGGACTCAGGATCTTTATGGCAATCTCGATCGACTTTGGTACTAGCAACACAGTAATTGCCCGCTGGAATTCAGCCACGGGCAAAGCTGAAACCATTACTCTACCAGGATTATCCACTAGCAGTAGTCCCCCATTGATTCCTAGCTTGGTATATTGGCAGAACCAAAAAGTCCTAGGTCGATCGGTTTTAGATCAAGGGCTAGACCTCAAAGACGATCCGCGATATTTTTCGGGTTTTAAGCGGGGCATCGGCACTGAGTTTCAGGGATTTCTCCCCGAAATTGATGGTCAGCAGTTGTCTTTTGAATTGGTAGGCGAAGCTTTTCTGACTGGGATCTTGGCCGATGTAAACGATCGAGATGCCTTGGTCGTCACCGTTCCAGTCGATAGCTTTGACACCTACCGACGCTGGCTGAGTCGTACCTGTGAAAACTTGGCCTTCGATCGCATCTCGCTGTTAGACGAATCCACTGCCGCCGCATTGGGTTATGGGTTAAGCAGCGGTAATGTTTTGACGATCGACTTTGGTGGCGGCACGATCGATTTCTCCCTTGTCCAACTTAGCACCTCTACCAGCACAGTCAAACCGGTAGGATTCCTGCTGAAATTTGGGGGCAAAGCCCTCACCGAATCTGCCCAAAAACCCCAAATTGCCAAAGTATTAGCGAAAGCTGGTCAGAACTTGGGTGGCACCGATATTGATGGTTGGATTGCTGAATATATTGCAGCTAAACAAGGTCTAAGAGTTACGCCGTTGATTATGCGGTTGGCCGAAAAGCTCAAAATTCAGTTATCACTACAAACCGCTGCCACCGAAGCATTTTTTGATGACAAAACTTTTGAGACTTACGAATTCAATTTAACTCGCGCTGAATTCTTAGAAATATTACAACAGCAAAAACTGTTTAATCAACTTGATGAGCTACTAGAAACCGTCAATCAACAAGCCCTCCGCCAAAACCTAGATATCCAGAACGTTGATGCAGTCTTAATCGTAGGTGGCACATCCCAAATCCCAGCGATTCAAGAATGGATCGCCAGTCGTTTAGATAAAACTAAAATTCAACAGTTCAAACCCTTTGAAGCGATTGCCCACGGTGCCCTAGAGATCCTTCAAGGAATGAAAGTCACTGATTTCTTATATCATAGCTATGGAATTCGCTATTGGGATCGTCGTCAAAACTCTCATAGTTGGCATCGCGTGATCAATGCTGGTCAGCCTTACCCCATGAGTAAGCCAGTGGAACTGTTGCTGGGAGCTTCTCAAGAAAATCAACCCAGCATTGAGCTGTTATTAGGTGAACTCGGATCAGATAGTAGTGGCACTGAGGTTTATTTTGATGGCGATCGATTAATCACTCGTAATTTAGCTGCGGGATCTAATGCCATCGCTCTATTAAATGCTGGCGCGGAGAACATTGCACCGCTGACTCCGGTGGGCTTTCCGGGGAGCGATCGGGTTCGGGTGGAATTCATAGTAGATATTGATCGATGTTTAAGATTAACTGTTTATGATTTATTGACCGGGGAGTATTTGTTGTTCGATCAAGTGGTTGCTGAACTGAGTTAGATACTAAAATACTGCTAAAATAATTTTGCCCTCCGCTAGTTTTCTCTATGCCTAAAGAGATTGATCACGATCAGTTGTTCAAAAAATTAATCGGCACGTTCTTTATAGAATTCTTGGAGCTGTTCGCCCCAGAATTATCCAATTACATAGATTATCAGAGTTTGGAGTTTCTACCACAAGAGCATTTCACCGATATTATTGATGGTGAACAGAGAATAATGGATTTGGTTGCCAGAGTTACACTAAAACGTCGCCCCAACGAACCTGATGTGGGAAAAGTTTCGGTGATTATCAACTGTGAACATGAATCTTCCAGCGTCGCTAACTTTGATCGACGATTGTTTTTCTATTTTGCTCAGCTTTACCGGGATTATCTAGAACCAGTTTACCCGATCGTTATTTATTCTTTCGATACACCGAAGAAGAAAAAAGCAGGCAATCAACATCAGGTAAAACTTCCAGGACTAAAGGTTCTAGAATTTAACTACCTCACCATCCAACTTAATCAGCTTAGCTGGCGCGATTTCCTCAAACAGAAAAATCCAGTGGCTGCGGCGCTGATGGCCAAGATGAAAGTTGATCCGGCAGACAGAGCAAAAGTTAAGATTGAATGCTTAAGGGCAATCGCGACTCTTCAGCTAGATCCAGCGAGGGTGGCTTTGCTATCTTGGTTTGTAGACAGTTATTTGGCTTTGAACCAAACGGAAGAGCTAGAATTTCTAGAAAAAGTTGATAAAATTAAACCAAAGCAGGAAAAGGAGCAGGTTATGCAAATGGTCACTAGCTGGATGGAGCAAGGTATTGAACAAGGCATTGAACGAGGCATTGAACGAGGTATTGAGCAAGGAGAGGAACGAACTGCGCTCAAAATGGTTCAGCGTGTACTTCTTCACCGGATTGGCGTGATTGAGCCAGAGGTCGATCAGCAACTTCGATCGCTTTCTATATCAAAGCTAGAAAGTCTTTTTGATGCGGCCTTGGACTTCAATGAGCTGCCAGAGTTGCTAAATTGGTTGAATCAGAATCAACCGGTGAACTAGTATCGATCGATCTCCATCGTGGAGTGAAAATGACGATAGTCGATATGCCGATCGCCATTGGGTTGGGGCACAACAATATCGACAAACCGCCGATCAAACAATAATTCATGACT
>JANOXZ010000118.1:0-2601 GCA_031418695.1 Synechococcales cyanobacterium VAR_35_metabat_10 | reverse complement strand
CGGCTACAGTGCAAATTTCCAAAAGGGTTCGCTGCCAATCAAAGTCAGCCTCAAAGGCGTAAATGTTGGCTGTCCTCAGACATCAGTGCCGCTGAGTAACGCACCGGCCAACGTCCAAAAAGTATTCGCGAAGTGCCCTAACCTCAAGCCTTAGCAATTCTGGAGGATCTAAAATCCGCCAGAGATACCAAAATGTATGCGGCTACCCCCTTGATCGTTAATACCATAGTCAAACTTCAAGGGGCCGAATGGCGAATCAATGCGGATACCAGCGCCATAGCCAAAACCGCTCCCAGGTTTACCCCTTGTCCCAGCCGGATTCCCAGGCACCAAATTGCCTGTGCCTAAATCGGTGCCATAATCGGCAAACAAAGCTCCTCCTAAGAAACTAAACAGCGGAAAACTAACCTCTGCACTGGCCTGAGCATAGCTTTTCCCAGCACCAACCGCACCGTCACCAAAACCGCGTAAAGTGTTGCCCCCCAAACTAAAAGCTTCATAGGGAGGCAAATCACCGAGAATAGTGCCACCTTGTACATTCAGCGTCAAAGCCTGCTTAGGGCTAGAGCCAAAGATGCCGATCGGCACATATTGAGTAAAATCTCCCCGCAGACGAGTCATGGAAATATTTCCGGCACCCACCGGCACCGACTGATCTACACCCAAGCGCAACAAAGCACCCTGATTGGGACTAAAAAAACTATTGCGGCTATCTTGGCTCAAGCCCAACTGCACCATCAATAAATCATCCCGACCAGTGTTGCTAAAGGTCAGAGGCTTATTGGCAGTATCCTGGATTGCCACATTACCACTGCTATCTTGCAAAGTGACACCCTGATACTCTACACCCGCTGAAGCCACCCAGCCTTGGCGATCGAAGGGATTACTATTGAGGGGACGATTGAAACTAATGCCCCCACCAGTTCGTGCTACGCGCGGTGTATCACCTGTGCCCAAAACCGATTGAGGTGTGGTGCCCCCATCAAAAATTAGCGATAGCGATCGACGCTGAAATAAATTTACGCTGTAAGAAGTGCGATTGGGATCACCCGCAATCCAAGGGTCAGTAAAGTTGATGTTGTACAGAGTGTCTTTACCCAACTGCAAATCAGCCCCCAACTTCTGACCATTGCCCCCCAAATTATTCAACTGACCACTCGCCGAAAGGGCTAAGCCACTGCTGGAACCGAGATTACCACCAAAGGTCGTGGAGATGGACTTACCTTCTAAAACGTTAATCACTAAAACTACTTTGCTGGGATCAGTGCCCGGTTGAAAGCTTATTCCCAAATCTTCAAAAATCCTTAGACCATAGACCCGCTGCAAATCTTGCTGCACAGTTTTGTTGTTCAACACCGTACCCGGTCGAGACTGCATCTCTCTAGTTATAATAAAATCGCGGGTGCTGCCACGCACGGGCTTACCTTGGGCATCTACTAACGGCTTGCGCTCTTTGTCCATAAAGCGCACCTGCACATCTTCTATTACGCCCTCTACCACTACAAGAGCTAATTTACCATCGGTATCCAAACTCTTGGCATTAATCACCTGAGCTAGCTCATATCCTCGTGTTTGATATAACTGCTTGAGTTGTTCAACGCGCTTTTTTAAATTCTCAATATCTAAACGTTGACCATATAAATCTTTAAATACACCATCTACATCCGTCTGGGAAAGCACGCTGGAGCTATTTGCGGGCAAAGTATTCAGCGTGACTTGTCGCACAGCGCCCAATAATTGCACTACATAAATCAGCTTTAAGCCATCTGCCGTTTGCTCTGGCACCACTTGCACTCCTTGAAATGACCCGATCGATTGAATGGCATTGACATCTTTGGTAAGCTGTTCGTTGCTAGTGGCCTGTCCCACTTTGGTCTGAATTACACCCAATACTTTGGCTCGTAACTCCTCTGGCAGATCGCCGTTCTGGGTGCGTACCTCGATCGACTGAATCACAGCGGGAGCATCGACAACGGGTGCTTTGTTGGGAACCATTGACGGCTTGGGCTTTTTGGCTATTATTACCCGTTTGGTCAAATTCGGAGTATTGAAAACATTAGCAGGGATAGTAGCTACTAAATTTATTTGTATAAATATCATCGTCATAGCATTTTATACTTTCATATTTGTGATATCACTGAATCGTTAGTTTATCGCCAGACAACAAAGTCAGTCACCAGATAATTGTCATCAAAAATTGATGACAAATGTCATCGGCTTTTTCTGGAACTTTTAAGGGATCATAGTAATCGGCAACCTCACTTTTCTTGGATTTATGAATATCGTAGGCACCCCCAATCTGCGGCGCAATCTTCGACTGCTAGAATGGACGCAGCATGGGGTCATGGCTTTAATGTGGCTGATCAATTCTGATCCAAACTATTACGCCAACCAGCCCAGCCAAGTCATCATCAAAATTGTGCTGTGGGCTATTACCCTGACGATGAGCTGCTTCGTGCCTTTTCAAGCTCCGATCAATTATCGCCGCATGTATATTTTCTGCAACATTGCGGTGCTGATGATTGGAGCTTTTCTGGGGGTAGGTGATGGGATGTTGTTGTACATTGCACTGGCTAAATCCTGCTTTTTACTGAGTCTGCG
>JANOXZ010000117.1:0-7925 GCA_031418695.1 Synechococcales cyanobacterium VAR_35_metabat_10 | reverse complement strand
CGCTGCGCGATGCGGGCATGGAAGTGATTTACACAGGCCTGCGACAAACACCGGAAATGGTGGTGAATGCGGCTTTACAGGAAGATGTCAAAGCCCTAAACAAGTTGTACAAAGAACAAGGCTATGACTTGGCACAAGTGGTTAAAATCGAAAACATTGGTGCCGATGGGGTGCTCAACATCGTCGTGGCTGAAGGGGTCATTGAAGACTTGCAAGTTCGGTTCTTGAATAAAGAACGAAAACCAGTAGATGACAAAGGCCAGCCGGTCAAAGGTGCCACCCGCGATTTTATTATTACTCGGGAAATTGCTTCGCGACCTGGTCAGGTTTTCAACAGCAAAAGAATCCAACAAGATCTGCGGCGGATTTTTGCGCTGGGTCTCTTTGAAGACTTAGGACTCACTCTTGCTCCAGGAACTACCGATCCAGCCAAAGCAGTGGTGCAAATTAATGTAATTGAACGCAAGAGCGGCTCGATTACTGCCGGGGGTGGGGTCAGCTCATCTAGCGGACTCTTTGGTTCGGTCAGCTACCAAGAGCAAAACTTGGGTGGCAATGGTCAGAAACTGGGCGGTGAAGTCCAGATTGGTACCAGAGAAACCTTGTTTGACATTAACTTAACCGATCCTTGGATTGCAGGCGACCCCAGCCGCACCTCCTATAACCTCAATGTATTTCAACGGAAATCCACTTCGTTGATCTTTGATGGTGGGCCAAATCGGGCTTATGTAGCAGGAACTTTAGATGTCCCTCGGGTAGTACGTACTGGAGGAGGTATTACCTTTACTCGCCCCTTAGATGGCAACCCTTACTCTGACAGCCCCTGGCGAGCTTCAGCGGGTGTGCAATACCAAAAGGTTTCTCTACAAGATGCCGTTGGCAATGGTGCAACATTAGATACTGCTGGCAAGCCGCTAACTGCTAGTGGCACCGGCCAAGATGACCTGTTGACAGTACAATTAGGTCTTAGCCAAGATTTGCGCAATAACTTTGCCGAGCCAACCCAAGGATCCCTGCTGCGTTTAGGTTTAGATCAAGCAGTACCAGTTGGATCTGGCAACATTTCTTTGACCCGAGTACGCGGTAGCTATACCCAATATATACCAGTGAGCTTGGTTAACTTCGATAAGGGTGCTCAGGCATTTGTTTTCAACGTCCAAGGCGGAACTATTCTAGGTAATGCACCACCATATGAAGCTTTTAGCTTGGGTGGTACAACCTCAGTACGTGGCTATGATGACGGTGCCGTGGGTTCGGGTAAGAGTTACTTACAAGCTAGTGCTGAATATCGCTTCCCGATCATCTCGATCTTTGGTGGTACGCTTTTTGCCGACTACGGCACTGATTTGGGTACTGGCAACCAGGTAATAGGGGATCCGGCTGGAACTCGGGGTAAGCCAGGTAATGGCTTAGGCTACGGAGCTGGTGTGCGGGTCAATTCACCACTGGGTGCGCTGCGTTTAGACTTCGGCTTAAATAGCCTGGGTGACAGCCGCATTCAATTTGGTATTGGTGAAAGATTCTAACTTTTCGGATCATCAGCATTAGTAAAATCCCCTGTCTCACCGATGGGGGGTTTTGCTGTTTTCCCTACATCTAAACTACCAGCATCATTATTGGTTTTTGGCTCATTTTCTTCTACCGGATGAGCTATTTGCATCTGACGATTTTTTTGTTGCACTGCCTCAGTCGCAGCATTGCGCCACTTTACGGTGAAAGTTAATAGCGAAATTATCCCGATCGCCACCGTCCCGATCGCCATTGAGCTAGTGCCTTGCATCCGCATGGCCACCATATCGGCTACCAAGGTAACTCCCCATAAAATAATTGCAGAGTGTCCTTGAGATAGCCCCCAAGACATCAAACCATGATGCAGATGGTCTTTACCGGGTGTACTCAGCGGGTTTTTACCCGCCATCATCCGCCGCACAATTACCTGAGTAGTGTCTACCACAGGTACCAATAAAAACATGGCCGTCGGCACCAGCGAAAAAATAGTGGTAACTTTCACGCTGCCCAAAATACTGGTAGCCGCCAAAACATAGCCCAAAAAATAAGCCCCAGCATCGCCCATAATAATTCGTGAGGGATGGTAATTATGGCGAAGAAAGCCCAAAGATGAACCAGAAACTGCCGACAAAATTAGAGTAGCAGCAGCGCGATCTCTGAACTGCGCAGAAGCTGCCAACAAACTCATGCCGGTAATAAAACTAATACCTCCCGCTAAACCATCCATCCCATCCATCAAGTTAACGGCGTTGGTAATGCCCACAATCCAAAACACCGTGGCCAAAACCGAGAGGGTGCCGTCGATCGGAGTACCTAAAGTAACTTTGATGGTAATGCCCACCACCACCAACAATAGCGATACCAAGATTTGCACCACCAACCGAAATAGTGGCGGTAGACCAAACTGATCGTCAATAAACCCCACCAACACTAAAATCGAAGACCCTAGTAAAATTGCCAGAATCTGCACCAACACGTTATCCCACACCATGGGACTAAGGCAGGCCGCCAAGATCAAGGCAGCAATTACCCCAGTATAAATAGCTAAGCCCCCCGCATTTGGCAACGGCTCTCGATTCAAACGGCGCTGATTGGGTTGATCGGCCCAGCCTACTTTCATGGAAAAAGAGCGTAGCTTAGGAATAAATCGATGTGTTACCCCCCACCCCAAAATAAAAGTCAAAACCACCGACAGCCAACCCCTGCCTTGGGGATCACTGATGCCGATCAATCTCATATAGTCGAAGATAATATCCATGTTGCTAGTGTTTTTCGGGTAGAGATGCTTCGTGTTCTGGACAGTTATCCGGAAAATGGTCCGGGCAATTGTGGGTAAGCTGATCTTCAGAATCAGCAGGATGCTGGAGAGCGCATTTTTTACAGACTCCGAAAAATTCTAACGTGTGATAATAAATCCGAAACTGATGATTGGCCTGGAACTCGGCTTCTAGTTGATGTACCGGACATTCCAAAATCGGAATAGATTCTTGGCAGTGCAAACAAGTTAAATGGTGGCGATCTTCTTGCACTGAACCATATAAAGACTCGCCACTGGCTAAAGTACGCACCTGTACTACCCCAGCTAGCTTCAGGGCATCGAGGGCGCGATAGACGGTAGCCAATCCTACGCCCTGACTACGATTGCGCAATTCCACATAGATGTCTTGCGCCGATACCGATCGCTGCATTTGTTTTAAGAGTTGCAGAATACGGTCTTGGCTGCGGGTGAGTACCACTTTCATGAACAGCGAATGCTGGGAGATGAAGATTTCCGGCTAGTTTGCAGCCATGGCGTTATATTATCAGAAAGCTGCCTTAAAACCCTGTGCCTTACCGCCGGGAATAAGCCCTTTTCTTCTAGTCAGAAGAGTGTTAAATGGGGATTTGATGGCAAATTTTTATTACTAGAATTTTACCAAGTATGGCTCAAACTTATCAGGCTCGAATTTATGTTACTCTGCGCCCTTCGGTGTTAGATCCCGCAGGAGCAGCGGTGCAAGCGGGCATTAAACAAATGGGCTTTGCCGGAATTAGCGATGTGCGCATTGGCAAGTATGTCGAAATGTCGGTGTTGGCGATCGATGAAGCCACGGCTACTGCTGAGTTAGATAAAATTTGCGGTCAGTTATTGGCCAATCCGGTAATTGAAAACTATCGGGTAGAGTTATTAGCAGCAGCGACCACAGCCTCTTCTGCAAAAATGGGTGTGTAGCAATGGCAAATGTGAAGTTTGGGGTGGTAGTTTTCCCTGGGTCTAATTGCGATCGAGATGTGGCTTATGTGACTCGGGATGTGTTGCAGATGCCAACACGAATGGTGTGGCACCAAGAAACCAATATTGATGACCTGGATGTGGTGGTGCTGCCGGGAGGCTTTAGTTACGGAGATTATTTGCGCTGTGGAGCAATTGCCCGGTTTTCGCCGATCGTCCAGGCGATTGTAGATCATGCGGCCAAGGGGAAGTATGTGTTGGGAATTTGCAATGGCTTTCAGGTTTTGACCGAGATTGGTTTGTTGCCAGGAGCCTTGGTGCGCAACCGCGATTTGCATTTTATTTGCGATCAAGTCCCGCTCAAAATCAGTCAAAATATTGCCCCTTGGACAAGCAGTTATGTTGATAGTGAAATTACGCTGCCGATCGCCCATGGGGAAGGCAGCTATTTTGCGGAGGCCGACACTCTGTCTAAACTAGAAGACAAACAGCAGGTGCTGTTTAAGTATGCGGGTAAGAATCCCAATGGATCTTTGCAATCGATCGCGGGTATTTGTAATGACCAGCAAAATGTCTTGGGCATGATGCCGCACCCAGAAAGAGCTGCTGACTCAACATTAGGAAGTACTGATGGCCTGGGTATTTTTCAAAGCTTAGTAACAGCCTGTGCCAGCTAAGCTATCCAAAGTGACAAAAAAAAGAGCCAGAGAAATATCTGTGCTCTTTTTTTCTTGGTTAAATATTAGCCGCGACCACGAGGTTTAGTTCTGGGTCTGCGTGGCTCGGGAGCTTGAGGTGCATCGGGTGTAACTGGTGCAGTAGGTGCAACAGCACAACTACAACCATTAGCACCACCAGCGATGATCACAAAGTCATTGAAGTCGTCATCATTTCTGACAGCTCCAGTAACTTGCTTACCAGCAGCTTGGTCATCCCAATTGATTTTGACTCCTTGAGCACCTAAGCCCTCGAAACCTTTATCAAATTTGGTTTGTTGGCGGCTGCTGGGGTTTTTTAGATCATTGGAAAAAACCAATGAAGCTACGCGACCAGTACCAGTTCTGGACTCTAGATATAGAGTGTAAGGAGTGTTGGCCTTGAACGTAAAGGTGTTTTTGGGCTGACTAACAGCATTTCCAGGAGTACCCAAAAAATCTGTCGCTTTGTTGATAGCACGTTCGCTACTATCCGAAGGCTTGTCTTCCTTAATTATTGGTGTTTTTTCACCACTGTTTAAGTCCATGACACCGAAAGTTGCCATGAAGGAACCATGAGATTCTAGAAACTCAAAGTCGATCGCGGTGTCAGTGTCAAAGGTAATTGCCTTACCACCGAACTCATCAGCAGCAAAGGCTGCTGGTGCCATCAGTAAAGCTGCACTGGCTACACCAGCACCCAAAATAGATTTAAATTTGTTTGCCATTGTTTTAGTTGTTTCAGGGTTTAGAGAGTGATACTACCAAGTAGGGCCGACTTGAGCGCCAGTTGCGGCAGCGCCCAATTTATCGGAGCCAGGATTCTTCACTGATTCCAAGAAGGCCGCAGCATCAGCTTGCGCTTTTGCTAAGTTCGCTTCCAATTGAGCACGCTCTTGGCCACCATCACCGGCTGGCTTGTTACAAGGGCAATCCTGACTAGTACGAGCAAAGTATCTAGGGCCAGAAGGTGCTGATGGTGGTGGGGTAAAAGCATTCAGGGCATTTTGAGCAGCAGCTAACTGCTGCTGCAAAGACTGCGCTTGACCAAGAGTATTGGAGTTAAATCCAGCACTGCCAGGAGAACTGGGGCTGCCTAGTCCAGGGATGCCACTATTGTTGTTATTAACTCCTGAAAGTCCAGAGTTGTTTGTACCGGTCATGCCAGAGTTATTTGTAACTTGAGCATGAGTTGGAGCCGCGAAACAGGCAGCAGCCAATATAGCAACGGCTAAGCTATCACGTAATTTCATAATTTATTTTCCTGCGAATTTTACTTTATCAACCTAGAACTTAAAGGCTGTTCCTACACCTAGTACAAACCGAGCACTTTCAGTGCTGATACCAGAGATATCACGGAAAGCAGGGGTAATAACTAGTGGGAATCCATCGCCAAAAGGAGTGATGGAAAGACCCGCAGATAGATCTTGACCAGTCCATTCTAAGATCGCGCTAACAGGCTTAGCTAAGCGGAATGCAGCCGATCCAAAAGCATTTACACCACCAGCATTCAGATTAGTGCTAGTAGTACTGTAGGGTAAGAATTGCCCACCACCAACACCGGCGGAGAGGGAAATCCTACTCAAGAAGCTATCTACATCTTCAGTGGTACGAATCACCTGAGTCGCAACGGCGTAGTAAGAGTTGTTAGGATAATCACTAGTTACACCGGTGTTGCCTAAATTGACATTTGCAAAACGGTTCCAACCTACAGCTAAACCACTATCACCAAAACGTTTATGCAACTTGGCGTTGAAACCACCGCTGCCAAATCCTCGACTTGAACCAAAACTCTCCAGAGTGTAAGAAAGTTCTAAACCAACTGCATCAGTCGCATCGAATAAGCCTACGCCTATGCCCAACTCTCCATCAGATGTTTGAGTACCGCGAGTACGAGATTGATAGCTACCCGACAAGAAGCCCACACCGCCATCAGCACCAAAGCCGACTGGGTTGTTGATGCTCATGGCTGGAGACAAACCGAAGCCCTGAGAGCTAGGTGCATTTACTGGAAATTTCTGACTATTCAGTTCTCCAAGTTGTCTGTCTAAATCTGTAGTAGTTTGAGAATTTTGAGACAAGAGATTAGTATTTTCTGCCTTGGCTGGTTGCAGTTGAGTGCTAGCAGGGGCAGCTTTCAAAGCCGTTGGCTTTTTGGCTTTTCTCTTGTTTGGATTTCCTGCTAATTTGGTAGTAACAAAAGGGCTTTCAAAGTTATTATCTAGAGCGGCTACTGGCTCTGAGGATGTAACCGACTCCAAGGGTGTTACTGATTCTAGCGGTGCGACTGGTTGACTAACAGTACCAAAAGGATCTGCTGCGGCTATTTTTTGGGCAGGAGCAAAGCTTTCTGCACTAGCAAAAGGATCAGACAAGTTAGCGGTGTTGTCTACAAAACCATTTGCCTTGCTGTCAACCAGATTAGTGGATGGATTGGCAACTACATCGAAATTGCCTGCTGCCTGACTGGGCATTTCTGCAACTATGGGCAAAAAGCAAGCTAGGCTTACCGACCACAATAATCGTTTCATACTTGAATACTCCCTATTTTGAGGAACCTAATCGATTTAAACTGTGTAATCTAATTCATACATAAGCTCACACTAACAATAATACTTATGCTTCAGATTAAGAAGATTTGTAGTACCATCGGTATGCCAACATATAAAGTTTTTTACAAGCGAAAATTATTGGCTCATTATATTGTTTGTGACAGTTTAAATCAATAGTTTTAACAAAAATTGTTAAGACTTATAGATTTTGACCATGAGTTGAATTAACTATGTACACAGTGCTGCCGACTTATACTTACCTATTTTTGTTCCATTAGTGGCCAGGTAGTACCAAAAATATTTGCTTGACATTATGACAAAATCTTCACAGAATAATCCGATAGTTCGTGAGACATCACCTACTGACAATTCGCTACCCAGCCTACCGATCCAGATCGCGATCGTGGGTGATATTCATAGCGAATGGAGCGAGTTAGATAACGATTTGTTGCATCAACTAGATCTAGATTTGGTGTTATTTGTTGGAGATTTAGGCAACGAAGATGTAGTAGTGGCCGATCAAATAGCTAAGTTAGAGTTACCAAAAGCAGTAATTCTGGGTAATCACGATGCCTGGTTTACGGCCAGTCGTTGGGGACAAAGCAAATGCCCTTATAATCGAACAACAGAAGATCGGGTACAACAGCAGTTGGATATTTTAGGGATTCATCATGTGGGCTACGGTCAGCTAGATTTCCCGGAGTTGAATTTGAGTGTGGTGGGCAGTAGACCCTTTAGCTGGGGTGGCAGAGATTGGCGAAATAGAGATTTTTATCAACAGCGGTTTGGGGTAGGTGGTTTTACAGAATCGATCGAGCTTATCACTAGCGCAGCGGCTCAGACCTCTACCGATCGACTGATTTTTATTGGACACAATGGTCCCACCGGTTTGGGAGGTGAACCAGAAGATATCTGCGGTCGAGATTGGGAGACCACAGGGGGCGACTATGGCGATCC
>JANOXZ010000116.1:0-8349 GCA_031418695.1 Synechococcales cyanobacterium VAR_35_metabat_10 | reverse complement strand
ACATAGATCCATAGTCGATCGAGTCCAAAAACTTACTCCCTGGCTGCTGTTAGACCAAGACCCCTATTTAGCAATCGCCAAATCGCCTCAAACCAAGACTAATCACCTGTATTGGATTTTAGATGGATATACTACTAGTAGTCATTATCCATATTCGGATCCTGGCAAAGGACAATTTAACTACATTCGTAATTCAGTAAAAGTATCGATCGATGCCTACGATGGCAGCACTCAGTTTTATGTCAGCGACCAGCAAGATCCAATTCTACAAACCTGGCGCAAAATTCTTCCAGATATGTGGCAGCCCTTGAAGAATATGCCTCTCAGCCTGCGCGCCCATCTGCGTTATCCTACCGATCTGTTTCAGATCCAGTCCGATCGACTGCTCACTTACCACATGCAGGATCCGCAGGTTTTCTATAACCGGGAAGACCTCTGGCAAATACCTCAGGAAATTTACGGAGGTAAATCGCAAGCTGTTCAGCCATACTATGTAATTACCAAGCTGCCAACAGCTTCTGACGAAGAGTTTTTATTGCTCTCGCCTTTCACTCCCAGTCAACGAACTAATTTAATTGCCTGGTTAGCTGCACGATCGGATGGGGAACAATATGGGAAGCTATTGCTTTACCAATTTCCCAAACAGCAGCTAGTCTATGGTACCGAACAAATCGAATCGCTAATCGACCAAGATCCGGCGATTTCACAGCAAATTGGGCTGTGGAACCGTCAGGGAATGAGCGCTGTTAAAGGCAATCTACTGGTGATTCCCATCGAACGTTCGTTGCTATATGTGGAACCTCTCTATCTGGAAGCCCAACAAAACTCTCTGCCTACCCTGGGACGAGTAATTGTGGTCTACCACGATCGGATTAGTATGGCCGAGACTCTTAACCAAGCTCTGCAAAATATCTTTCCGACTAATTCTAAATCTTAAGATTCCAAATCTTAAATTGCGTTTAATCTTAACAGTCTGCTATTAATTCTTCTGCCAATACCCAGCTCGTATGAACATCATTAATCGGGATATATTCGATCAAATAGTAGCCTACCTAGAACATCATGATGATTCATTAAAAATCAAAAAGATGCTTTACTGCCTATGTACTGGTCGCTGGGAACGCAACAAAGATTTTTTAGAATCAATTAATTGTTATCATTTTGCCGAGTATGTTGTCAAAGAAATTGATACTCATCAACAACTCAAAGAAAAACTGTTTACTCTCTTGAAAAGTGTAAATAAGCCCCAAGAATATGTGGGCATTGCCAAGATTATTTACAGTGCTTTAGGTCAGATTTATCCTGATTTTCATCGGTTATATTCCAATGATTTAGGTGCCCAGCAACTACGAGCAACACCGGCAGAACCAGTAGCTGAAGTAAAATCGAAAGTGATCGAATTTGATGCCTTTGAGTTGCGTCAAAAAGTAATGAGTTACTCTAACCCCTTACGAGTCAAGACCATGCTACACATGATTTTGCATCCCGAAGAGTTTTTGGATCCCCGCAAAATCAATCAACATCTTTTGGATGCTTTGCTAACTGAATTTATTAATAAGTATCCCAAAATTCAGGAAGTGGAAGAACTACTCAGTGAAGCAGTAGAATTGTTAGAAGATGTAGAAGAATACGGTAAAGCCGCCACCGGTTTAATTCAGTCTTTGATGACTGTCTACAGTGTTTCTACTAAACCCGTTGGTATGGCCGTGGCTTAGTCTATTCCGCATTTTTTTCGGTGGTACGATTATTGTGTTGTGTAACCCACTCTTGCACCACCAAAGTCAATAATCCCAACAAGGCTAACAGCAGCGCTGCCGCAAAAGCTGCTTGGGTTTGATATTGCTTATAGGCATCTTCTACATACAAGGACAGGGTTTGGGTTTTACGGGCAATATTACCCGAAACCACCGATACTGCCCCAAATTCTCCCAAGGCTCTAGCGTTGGTGAGAATAATGCCATAGAGCAGACCCCAACGCAGATTGGGCAAGGTCACTCGCCAAAAAATTTGCCATTCGCTGGCTCCCAAAGTACGGGCGGCTTCTTCCTGTTCAGTGCCAATTTCTTCTAGGACTGGAATTACTTCTTTGGCGATAAAGGGCAGAGTGGTAAAAGCCGTGGCCAAAATCATTCCTGGCCAAGCAAAAATAATCTGAATGCCGATCGCCTGAAAAAATCCCCCTAACCAGCCTCGATTACCGTAGAGCAAGATCATCATCAGTCCCACTACTACCGGTGAAATCGAAAATGGCAGATCTAACAGAGTAATTAAAAATGTTCGCCCCGGAAACCGGTGGCGGGCGATGACCCAGGCCGCTGACAGGCCAAAGACAATGTTGATGGGTAAAACTAGCAGGGCGATCGCCAGGGTCAGACCCAGAGCATGTAAAAATTCTGGGTTGCCATAGGCTGTGGTCAAGCCCCCCAGACCGCCACTGAAAGCCTGAATTACTACGTTGCTGGCTGGAATCAGAATGATTAAGGCTAAGTAGCCGATGGCGATGCCAATAATCCAGCCTTGATAGCGAGAATTGCGCTGCATGTGGTTTGACTTATAGACTGAAACACTTTACAGGAAAAAGCGGTGTTTTAGAAAATCTTAGGCTGCTTGGAACTGGCTAAATTTTCTTTCGCTGCGTTTGAATTCTGGGGTGTGTACTATGCACTTGCCGTTCAACCACTGAATGCCGTGATGTTTGTTTGTCGAAGGGTGCGGAATTTGTAGAGGTTGGAACCGTGGGTGAATTCGATGAATATTTGGCTGCCTCGGGGTTTGATGATTTCTTGGCTGATTTTGATCGATCGGCTCAAAGTGAAGCTGGAGGTTGTGTTGGTTGGTAAGGAATTTCATCCAGGTATAGGCGTTTCTGGATGGTTTGGCGAGGGCGGTAGGGGTGAGTTGTTGTTTGGTGCAGATTGTTTCGATTTGCTGGGTGTTGTGTTGTTCATGACTCAAAACTGTAAACTAATCGATTCTTTCCAAGCTTTTTTTAATTCCACAGCATCCGTTTGAGACAATTGGCCGACTTTTTTCCGAAAAAGTGATAATTCCAAACAATCTAATCTTGACAACCTTACG
Source organism: Synechococcales cyanobacterium VAR_35_metabat_10 (assembly GCA_031418695.1). Lineage (GTDB taxonomy): Bacteria > Cyanobacteriota > Cyanobacteriia > Cyanobacteriales > Chamaesiphonaceae > JAAFHZ01. The sequence continues at coordinate 5,271 of JANOXZ010000116.1, read as the reverse complement.
GTAGAAGGTGCTCTCAGGCCACTTTCTTCCCAATGAGTCAAGAAAATGTCTGTAACTGTGCGAGGTGCAGCCGATGTTACCACTGCAACAACTGCATCTTGGCCATCCACCCACAAAATCAGCACTGGACGCTTTTTGGCATCAGTACCATTTGTATAATAAATTTCAGCAATCCAAAGCTCTCCACCTTTAATAGTCGTCATAAAGTCCTTCGTCTTCAGGTGCATAACCATTCAGGAAAGCACTATGATTCCTGGTTTTATCAGTCTCTGATTCTGATGACTCTTCATGATCAAGTACAGAATCAAGAATTCCCAGAACTTCTTGTAACACCGACTCGGTTGCTTGGGGCAGCTTTTGGCTAATTTGTTCGATTAGAGTGAGCATGATCTGAAGCCTCGACCGTTGAAGATTTTCTAATAGCCCATCATAACCAATTTTTTGTCAATTACTAAAAGCATAGGCAGATTTGTCAACTTGTTCAGAGACTACTCAAAGCCTTTGGAGTTAGTCCATTGGCTTCGGCTTCATCACTAATATCATTCATTGTTTGCTTGAGGCGATCAGTCGTCACAGCCGAAGAGGGTTATACCACGAGAGGCTGAGGTGTTAGTTAAGGATTATGTTGATCGACCGGAAATTCAGCAAAAGATCAAATCAAAGCTGATTGATTGTTCTGTGTCTAGACCTGGAACGCTTGTGATCAGTGCAATTCATGGGTTGTGTGGTGTCGGTAAATCAGTGATGGCGGCGGTGATAGCGCACGACTTAAAGATCTTCAATTTTCCACAATGGTCTGAAATGTTGCGCGAATTATCTTGTCGTGATTGAAAGCAACTCCTCGAAGACATCCCCAAACTAGCACCAGCCATCATTCATTTATCCGAATCGATCCACATTAAACCTAGTAGTCCAAGCCATGCGCGAAGTCTGCCAACAATGGCCGTAAGCCATACTAACGAAATCCAAATTAGTCCTATGAGCGACCCGATTGAAGCCCTTTGCACCGTCCTATTAGATATTGCCAAAACCTCCCCCGGAGCCAATATCAACGATGTCATGGCGCAAGTCAAAAGCACACTCGATCAAAATGATGAATTAACCAACGCCCTCCAAACCGATACCCGGATGCTCCAGATTAACCTGGGACAATCCAAAGGCTACCAGGTGCTAGTAGAAGGCAATGCCACCGCCTACATTGGCGATCGATCCTCATTCTTGAGACGCTTCTAGTTTCATCCTATTATCAAAAAATCATAGTAGATCAGGATAAAGTCCTTGATCGATTAATGCCTGTCGGAGTTGGAGACGAGCAGTTTCATTCATCTGCAACAAAAAAACCGTAGTGCGCCCGATCGCTGTTAGCCCCCAAATATAACCATTTTCTAACTCAAAATGATCTGACCAAATCTGCAAGCGAGGATTGAAAAGAGGCGTAATAACTCCAGTAGTAGGATCAATACTAGTGAGATCAGAACCCTTATGACGATTACAGGGCAGACAAGCAACTACCAAATTACTCTCAACACTCTGACCACCATGCTTAGTTGCCACGACATGATCGATTTCATGGCTATACATTGAAAATTTTTGGGGCATCAAACAGTATTCACAGATTCCTGCTGCTCGCTGAATAACCATCTGTCTGACTAAAACAGGAATGTAAGCACTCATTGATCAGTCGTTGATTGGCGAAGTGTCCCATAAGCACGAATTTTTAGCAGGCCAATAATATTATTAAGTTGTTCATAGAGATCTAGTTCAGCAGTTTCTGTGGCAGTAAGTGCTATCTCTTTATTTTTTTGGAGGAGCAATTGTAAACGACTGTGAGAATCTTCTGAAACTTTAAAATCAACAATCTGCTCCGCAGTAGGGCGACTGACCAAAAAATCTAGAATTTCTTGGTAGGTGGCATTGGTCGGAAGGGAGACTGGTAGATTTTGCCTAAGTAAAGGTGTGGCAATTAAGCGAGTAAAAAGCTCAGAAAACTGACCTTGAAAAGGTGCTAACTGTTGAGCAAGTTCGTCGGGAATATTAATGAGGATTTGAGCCATGGCTAAGTGACAGTGAAAAACTGAGAGCTTTTGACCATTCTACCTTATGCTCAAAATCAGGATGTTTGTATTATTGTTTGAGTGATCATGCTTATCTGTACTTACGGCTATATTCGTGAAATTGAATCAGTTGGTTTACTCGATCGATTATCATGAATAGACAGAGTAAGTTAGTACGGAGCATGATTGCAATGAATGCAAAACTGGTAGACTCCTTAGCCCAAATCATTCAAACACTGACAACAGCCGAACGGCAAGAGCTAGATACCAAACTCTCAACTCCAGTCAAAAATAGCAAAATCACAGATCGATTGGCTCGGTTTCAACAGTGGGATCAAATCTCTGAATCTGATGCCGCAGCATTGAAAGCCGAATTTGCCCAAGAAGATATAATGCTTGCTGAAACCATCTTGCCAGAATATTCTTCAACTCTTCAGCAAGAGGACTACGCATGAGCCGTGGCGACATCTACCTTGCAGATTTGAATCCCAGTAGAGGTTCAGAACAAGCTGGAATACGCCCGGTCGTTATTGTGCAGCGTGGAGCGATCGACCGATTTACTCAAACGGTAGTAATTGTCCCTATCACTTCAAATCTCCGCCGATTGAATACTCCTGGCACTTTTAGCATTCCCACCGGAGAAGGCGACTTACTCAAGAATCTGTGGCACTCTGCTATCAAATTGCAGTTATTGATCGACAGCGACTAATCCGCCATCTCGGTAAGATCTCATCTGTATGTTCTCAACAGTTGAACGAAGCTCTGATTTATACTTTAGAGCTGGATGAATCTATCAGTGAAATAGATTAAAATATCTCGATAGCGCTATGCGCGCTCCGAAAGGAATCGACATCACCATTTCACCAACTCCCCCAGACTTCATGGAAGTTTTTTTCTCCTACGCTCATGAAGACGAAGCCCTGCGCGATGAATTGGCCAAACATCTAAAATTGCTCGAACGGCAAGGAGTCATTAAGGCTTGGCACGATCGCCAGATCACAGCAGGCGAAGAATGGAAAAGCGCGATCGACAGTCATCTGGAATCCGCCAACATCATTCTGTTGTTGGTAAGCGCCGATTTTTTGGCTTCAGATTACTGTTATGACATTGAACTCAAACGCGCTCTAGAGCGTCATGATCGCCATGAAGCCCGAGTCATTCCAGTCATTCTGCGATCGGTCGATTGGCACGGTTCCCCTTTTGGAAAATTAGCAGCGTTGCCCAAAGATGGCAAAGCCATTACCAGTTGGCAGAATGAAGACGAAGCTTTTACCAATGTGGTCAAAGGACTGCGCCGAGTTATCGATAATCTTCAGAGTACAGCGACAGATTCACCTTCAGCTACTAAGGAAACTAGTATGACACCCAAGCCTGACGAAAAACCGGCGGAATATTCCCAAACCAATAGAGACAGTAGCACTGGATTTCAAATTAATGTTAGTGGTGGCACGGTGAACATTACACCACCGAATCCGCAGCATTAGCTGGAGTCGATCGAACGGGATCGGTCAAAGATAATTCCCTCCACTTCAATTCCTCACAATTTGCCCCGCAGCAGTGTGGACAAAGATAATTTTTTTGGTCGTGAGGAAAATTTAAAACAACTACATATTCAACTTTGGCAAAGTGATCGCATAGCCTCGATTGCTGGCATGGGAGGCATTGGTAAAACCGAGCTGGCATTGCAATATACAAAAGCTCAGGTGAAGGAAAGTCAGTATCCTGCCGGAATTTGTTGGCTGAGTGCCAGAGAGCAAAATATAGCTACTCAAATTGTTGATTTTGCCCAGATTCATCTAAATTTGAATTTTCCCGAACAACTCAAAGATGATGCTCGAATTACGTTTTGCTGGAAACATTGGCCGCAGGGCGAAGCTTTAGTCGTTTTTGATGATGTTACCAATTATGATGCGATCAAGCCTTATCTACCAGCAGATTCCAGATTCAAGGTACTGATCACGACTCGGTTAGATTTAGGCTCTTCTTTTGAGAAGGTTGTTATTGAAGAATTGGATCCCAAAAGTGCGATTGCTCTCTTGGAATCCTTCCCTGATGTGAGTCAGCGTATTCGATCGCAGTTAGTTGATGCCCAGGCGCTGTGTAAGTGGGTGGGCTATTTGCCCTTGGCTTTGGAATTGTTGGGGCGATTTTTGGCAAGGAAGTTGGATTGGTCGATCGATCGACTCATCAGGGCATTGGATGAGAAGCGCTTAGCAGCCAAGGCTTTGGTTGAGACGGAAAATGGGATGACTGGGCAATTGGGCGTGGCGGCTGCTTTGGAGTTGAGTTGGCAGGAATTGAATGAGGCGGAGCAAAAGCTGGCTTGTGTGTTGGGGATGTTTGCGATCGCGCCGATTCCTTGGTCTTTGGTGGTAAGGTGTGAGCCGGAGGTTGAGCCTGATGACCTAGAGGATATTAGGGATGATGGTTTGATGGCTCGTAGTTTGCTGAAGCGGGTTGGTGAGGGCAACTATCAGTTGCACCAAATTGTGCAGGAATATTTTCGGATTAAGTTGGGAGAGAGAGTCGATATTGTAGTTTCCCAAAATGAAAATCAAGATCAATCAATCCAAGAAATTTTCTGCTGTATGATAGCAAATATTTGTGATGACATTAGCAAAGAGCATATGATTTACCAAGTTAAGTCTGTTCGAGGTATTATTCCTCATCTAGAAGAAAGCCTTAAGCAATGGGTAAAGCATTTCAATGAAAATGATTTAATATATGTATATGTACGAATAAAAGATTTTTACACCGAGCAACTTGATTACGTTAGTGCTGAATTATGGTGTAGAGAATGTTTGGAAATAGCACAAGAAAAATCCAGAGAAAAATGCCCTTCTCTTATGGTAATAATGAGTCTAGCCAACTTAGCAAGTTTTTGTCTTGACATGGGAAACCATGAGGAATCAGAAAATCTTTTCAAGAAAGGAATAAAAATGACTCAAAGATTATTTAGCAAAAATCTTTACCAAGAAAGTTGTTTGCTACTATCAATCATGTCAAATAATTTAGCTGCTTTGTATGATTCTCAGCAAAGATATTATGAAGCGGAATCACTATACCATGAGTCATTGAGTATGGCTTTCTTTTACAATCTAGACAACTCCTACATTGTTGCTATTTTAAATAATTTAGCTGCTTTGTATGATACTCAAGGTAAGTATTACAATGCCGAGATTTTGTATAAAACAGTATTAAATACACTTGAAAATTT
>JANOXZ010000115.1:0-13959 GCA_031418695.1 Synechococcales cyanobacterium VAR_35_metabat_10 | reverse complement strand
CACTTTCATGACTCCGCCTGAATACAAGAGCTATCAATGTAGTCTTGCTAATAAAGTTGACTATTCTTCTTTCTATCAGCACCCTTATTACCATGGCTACACAGTGATAGAAAACCCCAAGAAGCAATCTTTGTCAACGATACTCAAAGAGACTTACAAAGATACGATTTTAATGGAAAAACTTGGAAAATTAAGACTAAATAACATTGATTTCTTGACAACGCCAGTTGATCAGGGTGATCCAACAACTGGCTGGTTCACGCCAAAAACAAAGCCAGGAATAATAGTTAAGTATTCTGTCTTTTGTGACTGTGGAAGTCAATATAGCGATTTAACTAATGACCTTAGCGGAATCAAGAATATACTTGAATAGAATGATTTATTATCCATTGCAACTTTAAGGAGGTGTGCTTTCTTCAACTAAGTAGTTCCAATATAATCATACTGAAGACGGCTTAATAATTGTTTGACAGCAAATCTTGCAATGTTATGCAAAACACTTCCCTCTAAATCGACAATTAAACAATTTTCTACAAAAGGATAATCCAATGACTAAAGCTACATCCACACCTAAAAAATCCGAAGTCAACAATTCTGAAACTAATAATTTTAGTTCAATTACTCCAGGTACATCTATTCAGAACTTCCTTAACTACAAACCAGACCGCGATCGTGATCAAGATTTCGACTCTTTCCGTAATCGCAGAGGGAAAGGGCCTAATATCCATAATGGTATTGATTACGGAACTAGAGCAGGTATAACTAGAAATACTAATATTTCATCTGTTATCAATGGTACAGCGACTCCAATATCGAATTATTATACACAAAATGGTGTTACGGATTCAGCAGTAGTGGTAACAGGTAAAGATTCACAAGGTCATACTGTTAAAATTACTTATGGACACCTATCTGCTGAATCTGTAAAGAATCTATTTAATGGAAAGAGTTCAATTCCTGTTAATGCTGGTGATATGTTAGGGAAAGTTGGCTCAACTGGAAAGGCTGGAAGAAACGAGTACCACGTACATGTAAAAGTTGAAGTGGATGGCAAAACTGTTAATCCTATTGAATATTTCCAGCAAGAATACAAAGCACAAAAAGCCAATAAAAATACATTACCAGAATCAGGTAAAGGTGTTCATGAATTAGATTGTAATCATAAAGGATCTGATTTGCATTCAGGAAATTTTGATCAAGCAGTTCAAGACGAATCAATTGCAATGCAACGGTATCAATCTATTGCTGATATCCTAAAAGATGCAGGGCTTCAGCCAGGTTCCTCTGATTGGAACAAGTCGGTTGTGCAAACTGCAATAGGTACTGATCTTGATGTCTCCGATATAAAGGACATTGCAAAACAGATACCAGGCATTGAACCGAAGGAAGCTGAAAATCTTGTCGATGGGGCTACAAAAGATGCACAGGTGGCATTGGCATAGCGTTCAACTATTAAAGATTAAGTAAGAATATTTTCCTTACTTAGCCTCAAATCCAAAAGCTGTTTTGAACTAGCATGAAAAATCCCTTGTGAAATTCTCAAGGGATTTTTCGTAATTGAAGATAGGCTAAGATTTAGCCTTATGAGCCTGATCGATAATTATCTTTAACAAGTCTATTTGATGGAAATATCCAAATGAAGTTTCACTTTCTGGTAACTACTTTGGCTGTAGTCGGCCTATTAATAGTTTGACTATTTCTGAGATCGATCCCACTCCTTACTTCTAACGCCCTGATCGATCTCAACCACATTCCGATCAGCGATGGCAGATCTGCTATTGTTAGTAATCATCGATAATACTTAGCTACGAATAGTCTTATGTTAGAATACAATAGCATTGTTTTACAGGGAGTAAACGATCATGACAGAGCCAACCAAGATTTCTTCTACTGAGCGTGGAGCTAGCGCTCAAAATATTCAAGAAATTGAGGCATACCTGGACAAGTTGGTTTCTGCCCTACGTCAAGGCGAATTCCCTGTAAACCTTGAAAGAGTAACGAATGTCTTCGATCGGGTTCTAATAGAAGAATCTCCACTATTAGATATATCTCCTGACAAATTACTGGCTCTCTATAATGACACTCCGCGTGTGCTGGCAGCATATTCGATCGAAGCCAACATTACAAATGAATCATCATCAAAAAATGATCCTAAAATGGTGTTTTTTGGTAGAGAGAATCAGGGGAATTATTGGCTGATTCGAGTTGATGCTACCCATGCTTGGCTGATCCCAAATCCAACAAAGAAAATCCAAATTGAGCGATCAGCCTCATTACCATTGGCTTTTGACTTCGATAGAAGCAACTCAGAAATGTATATTTCAGCTTTAGGGATAACAAAACTAGCACTGACACAGATTGTGCCCACAGAGCCACCTACCTGGAAAGTGATAGAGCGTGGCACGTTGGGAAAAATGCGAGAATCACAAGCTGATGAAGATTCTATGCAAATGACCGTAAGATCACAAGTTAGGAAATTAAGTCGTGACTTAGAAGATTTGCGCAAAGAACTAAGAACATCTAATCGCAATGGTGATTCCAGATTAATTGAATTCAAAAAGAAAATACAAGAGTTAGAAATTGAAGAAGAAAAGGAAATCAAAAACCTTCGCTACTTACTGGGTGAAAGATTAGACAACCATGATTTCAAAATATCTGAGCAATCCAGGATAATTAATGGGGTAATGGAAAAATTATCAGAGAATAACACTTTAATTGATTTTAGTCTGGATGAAATCAATCGAAAGATACATAATCTAGAGCCTAATGAGAATAATATGTTAACTTTTTGCTCTGAGACTATAGAAAAGCAATCAGATTATTATAATACCAAGCTTAGTGATTGTTCAGAATCCTTAATAGCTAAGATTGATGCCATAGAGAAATCCCTGGATTTGCTCAACAATAAATTATCAAGGTCAATTCAACCTAGCGAATTCAATAAAAACATCGCAGATACAAATAAAGATGAACTAATTGATGTTCTGAGTAACCAGATAGGAATTCACGACACAAAATTTACTAATCAAGATATTCTGATAGCCAATTTGAGAATAGAACTATTCGAGATGAAAACTTTGATTACCAATAATTTGTCAGCGATAACAAAAGTAGAAGATCAATTGAAATCATTGATATCTAAGCAAATAAATTCTTCACCGCAAAATCCAGAATTGATTGCTGCTCAGCCCCATCGATCCTCAGCACAGACTATACTGTCTCCTCATCAATCACACAATTGCAATTTAGGTAACGGAGTTGAGCTGTCCATGATATGTGTGCCAGCAGGAGAATTCATGATGGGATCACCAGTAAATGAATCTGGTGGTCGAGCTAATGAAAGGCCACAGCATTTAGTGAAAATCCCGACTTTTTATATGAGCAAATATGTTGTTACCCAAGAACAATACTTTGCCATCATGGGTAAAAATCCCTCCAATTTTCAAGGAAAAAATCTACCTGTTGAAAAAGTGTCTTGGCATGAGGCTAAAAAGTTTTGTGAGAAATTGGGTATGAAGACCGGCAAAGGTTTCCGTTTACCAAGTGAATCTGAATGGGAGTATGCCTGTCGAGCTAATACAAGTACTCCATTTTATTTTGGTGAGACCATTGATGCTGAATTAGCCAATTATCGAGCACAGCATAATGAGGCATTTGGTCATGTACAATCTGGCGTATACGGTCAAGGCAAACTAGGGGTTTTTCGAGCAAAAACTACGTCTGTTGGCAGTTTTCCTGTTAATGATTTTGGTTTACATGATATGCACGGCAATGTTTGGGAATGGTGTGAAGATATTTGGCAAGACAGCTATAAGCGGGCACCTATTGATGGTTCAGCATCTTTCTCAAGTCCTGACGATCAACGAGTACGCCGGGGTGGATCATGGTTTATGAGTCCTAATATTTGCCGCTCTGCTGCTCGTGGCAACCTTAGTCCCGATAGCCGCAACAATGATGTTGGTTTTCGGGTGGTTTGCAACTGAACAATGGCATACCTGTCGGCGAATTTTACCATCAGGCTCTTGTGATAGGATCTGGTGATATTTTTAGGTGCAGGGAAGGATTGTTAGAAAGCCATGACCGATTCAACCCCCAAAGCGATCGATGAAGATGCCAACAGACCAATCGCCCGGCATATTCAAGAACTCGAAGCCTACCTAGATAAATTATTGGTAGCTTTGCAGCGCGGCGAATTCCCCGTGAACCTGCAACGAGTCACCCAAGTCTTCGATCGCATCCTCACCGAAGATCTCCCTCGCCTCAGCCTAACCCCCGAAAAACTCGTCGCCACCTACAACGAAGTACCCAGCTTACTCGCCGCCTACTCGATCGAAGCCAACATCACCAGTGAATCTTTCCAAAACGCCAACCGCGACAGCGTGATCTTTGGCCGCGAACTAAACGGCAACTACTGGCTCCTGCCCATGACCGAACCCGCTGGCTGTGCATGGTTACTGCTCAACCCCCAACGCAAAATATTGTTCGATCGACTGCAATCCTTACCCCTAGCGTTTGACTTCGATAAATCAGCAGAAAACCTTCTGATCAAAAAACCAGCCCTGGTCAAACTGCTACCCACCGAACCACCCACCTGGCAAGTTCTCCAGCGAGGACAACTAGATAGCAGTGGCCAAGTAGATAGCGGCAACCAAGCCCTGCAAGCCGAAATTACCCGACTTAACAAAGAACTGCGATCGCTAGACGAACGCAACAACTTTCTGAACCAGCGCATTGATCAACTCACCAGAGCCTTACAAGAATCTAACGAATCAGTGAACCTGCGGCTAGAAAAATTTAAAGCCGCCCTCATAGAACTCATCAGTTCCAAGAAATAAAATTTTACGGCACCGCCTTCAGGCGATTGACCTTCAAAACAAACTTACCCCCACTAGTATCACTAAAGCCCTGCACCCTTACCGTATAAGGCCCCGTCTTTTTAATGCGGGCAAACAATAAAGAATTACTCGAACCATCCGGGCCATCATCGTTTTTACCGACAGTTTTACCTTCCTTGCTCAACAAGGTCAATACCGTATCAAAGTTATCAGAAGTAAGTTCAATCACCACCTGCTCACCGCTAGCTAGCTGAACCCCATAATCTCGGGCAAAACCGCCATCACCAAGGGGGATATCTCGATCGGTTAAAGCATCAGCCACCTCATTGCTTGGAGGCAAAGTAAGAGGGGTGTATACTTTGTTTTCTTGGGCAGCTACCCTGCCAGAATTAATCAATATCAGAAACCCACCAAGGGTAATCTTGTGGGCTATTGGCCACACTCTCGGAAAGAGTCTTAGAAAATTTTTAGGCATGGGTAGATTTAGTAGGCAGCACCGTAGTTTTTCACTCCCTCATAAATATATATCGAACATCATGTCCCAGTCACCTATCTCTCAGCTACCTTCTACCAAAGATTTACAGAGCTTCTTAGAAATAGCCACCGAAGCCGCCCTGGCTGCCGGAGCAATTATTAATCACCACCGCGACAACCTAGTTGGCCAAATTGAGTCTAAAGGCCGCCCTGGCGACTTAGTAACCATAGCCGATCGAGAGTCAGAAGCGCGAATTGTAGAAATTTTGCAGCGTCATCTGCCGACTCATAGCATTTTGGCCGAAGAGACTGGGAAGTATGGGAATAGTAATGCTGAGTTTTTGTGGGTCATTGATCCCTTAGACGGCACCACTAACTACGCTCACCAATACCCCTTTAGCGCAGTTTCGATCGGCCTGTTAGTCGCCGGAGTACCCACTCTGGGCGTGATTTTTGATCCTTGGCATCAAGAACTTTTTCGGGCAGCCACCGGACTCGGTGCTACCTGTAATCGCCGCTCGATCCAGGTTTCCCAAACTGCGACTTTAGCTGAAAGTTTGTTGGTCACAGGCTTTGCCTACGATCGACGAGAAACCACCGACAACAACTATCGAGAGTTCTGTTATCTCACTCATCACACCCAAGGCGTGCGAAGAGGCGGAGCAGCAGCGATCGATTTAGCCTATGTGGCTTGTGGTCGGCTCGATGGCTATTGGGAGCGAGGCTTATCTCCTTGGGATTTGGCCGCTGGAGTAGTAATTGTGCAAGAAGCTGGTGGAGTAGTAACTGCCTATGATGAAAGCCCATTTGTGCTCGATTCTGGTCGAATTTTGGCCACCAATGGTCATCTACAAACACCGCTCAGCCAAGCCTTAGCCAAAGTTCAAGCAACTCCCTGGGAATTCCCCTCCGAGTTATTTTGAGTCAAAGTGGCAGCCCAGCATTACTCATGTTCACACCCTACTAGAGATATCGGCTATCTGCTGCAACAAGTATGAATCTCAAACCAACCCAAGGCTTATTTAAATTTGACTTCACTGACCATCATGCTTTTTTGGGGGTGTCTGTAGATGCTGATGCCACTGGTGTACGCGATCGATACAAAGAAGTTGCTCGCTTGATGCATCCAGATAGTGCTAATTGGCAAACCGTCAGCGAAAAGATGTTAGCCACCAAGATTTTCTCTAGTGTGGTGAACCAATCTTATGGTCAAATTTCTAAAGCTGCTCAGCTTCAAGAACAACAGGCTATGCTAGAACTTGTCGCCAAAAGAATCACGGCTGATGCTGGCAAAATTGACATCACTAGTAGCGGTGCCCAAAAACTTTATCAACAAAGCAGTGAAGACTTAAATCGGGTCTATCATGAGTTGTTGAAAGAGTTAGCTCTTCAGCAATACACCATACTAGATAGCAGTACCGAAGTTACCGGTAATATTAGTGAGCTAAATCTTGTTTACTTACTCCGGAAACGTAATCAAGCTAGTCGCCCTCCCTTGACCGGTGGCAGTTCTGCTAATAACAAAACTGTAGAACAACCATCAGTAGAAACTGGCACTACAACCGAAACACCAAAAGCCGCCGAAATATCTAAAAACCCTTTACAAGGAGAAAAAGCGATGCGGCGGGCGGAGGAATATATCAATATGCGGAACTGGACTAAGGCGAACGTGGAACTACGAGAAGTCTTAAAAGATGATCCTAATAATGCGATCGCTCACGCCCAAATGGCGATCGTCTATTACCGCCAAAATCAAATCACGATGGCTAAAATGCACATTAACAAAGCCATTCAACTGGATCCTGCTGCCCCGATCGTGCGTAATGCTAAGCAAGAAATCAAAAAAATGATGACTGACACTCCAGTCGCTAGTAAGTCATCAGCTACAGCCGGAAAAGGTGGATTGTTTGGCATGTTTGGCAAAAAGTAGTTTCCCAAAAATACCCAAAACTTTAAAAAGACAAAGAAACTAGTTTCTCTGTCCTTTTTTTGATTCATAACAAACAATTTTAAAATTATCGGAATGAAAGGATTCGAACCTTCGACCCCTGCTTCCCGAAAGCAGTGCGCTACCAAGCTGCGCTACATTCCGCAGACCCCCAGTATAGCCCATAGCAAAAAAGGAGGCAATGCCTCCTGAAAGCTCTAGTCAGATTAATGTCTGAAGTGTTATCGACTAGCTAAGCTACCCACTAATTGTTTTTGATTTACAGGTTCTATTGACTCATTTGCACTAAAGGCGATCGATGGAGATTTAAACATCTGAGAGATCGTTGTGTGATTTTCGGACTGAGCAAACATTGGCAGTGCAGACTGCAAGTGAGAGGCCACAGCTACAGTGGTCGCATCATAGGTCTGAGTAGCAATTTTAGGATATAGACCAATGCCGATAATTGGAACCAGCAGACACGCTGTGATAAATACTTCACGCGGCTTAGCATCTAACCAAGAAGCCGATTCTGTTGCCAACTCACCCTGATCTCCATAGAAAACCTTGCGCAACATAGATAATAAGTAGATAGGTGTCAACATAATGCCCACCGCCGAAAGCAGCACTACTACTATTTTGAAGCTATCACTATAGGCTGTGCTAGTCGTCAAACCCAAAAATATAGTGAGTTCACCCACAAAGCCGCTCATCCCCGGTAGAGCTAAAGAAGCCATAGAACCGGCAGTGAATAGGGCAAAAGTGGTAGGCATCGATCGAGCAATACCGCCCATTTTTTCCATAGATAAAGTGTGAGTTCGATCGTAAGTCACCCCGGCCAAGAAGAACAGCGCCGCTGCAATCAAACCATGGGAGATCATTTGTAACACCGCACCATTGATACCCAGAGCAGTGAAAGAAGCAATACCAATCAACACAAAGCCCATGTGGGAAATCGAAGAATAGGCCAAGCGGCGTTTGAGATTGTCCTGAGAGAAAGCAGCCAAGGCACCGTAAACAATATTGACCACACCCAAGATTGCCAGCATCGGGGCAAAGTACACATGAGCATGGGGCAACATTTCGGCATTCATCCGAATCAAAGCATAACCACCCATCTTCAGTAACACCCCCGCCAACACCATCGAACCAGGAGCCGGTGCTTCACCATGAGCATCGGGCAACCAAGTATGGAAAGGAAAGATCGGGAGTTTGACACCGAAGGCAATTAAGAATCCTAAGTAAGCAGCAATTTCTAAGCCGATCGGATAATCCTTCAGTCCTAACTCAGTCATATCAAAAGTTAGGTGATTGCCAGAGAAAGCCAATGCCAAAGCCGCAACCAGAATAAAGATTGAAGAAAGAGCAGTATATATAATGAACTTAGTAGCCGCATACATCCGTTTGGGTCCACCCCAAATCGCAATCAGCAGGTATACCGGCACCAATTCGATTTCCCACAAGAGGAAGAACAGCAACATGTCCTGAGTCAAAAACACCCCAATCTGAGCGCTGTACATCACCAGCATCAGGGCAAAAAATAAGCGGGGCTTCTTAGAAGTCTCCCAGCCAGCAAAGATTGCCAAAGTTGTGACAAAACCCGTCAAAACCACCAAAGGCATAGATAATCCATCTACACCCATCGACCAATTCAAACCAATTTGCGGAATCCAGCTATAGCGCTCGACTAATTGCAGGCTAAAGTCGCCAAAGTTGTACTGGGTAGCAAAAACATACAAAATACCCACCATTTCGACAACGGCAGCAGCGAGCGTGTACTGCGGCAAAATCTTGCTGTCTTTGGTGGGAAGAAACGGAATCGGAAGTGCAGCGATCAGGGGGAAAACTATAATGGCAGTCAGCCAGGGGAAATGACTCATGATCTGTAGGGATTAGAAAGTCTGGGGTGTAATGTCATCCTGCACAACAGCCTCGTAGCAGTCAGCACTAGGAATAAATACTCATTGAGATTAATTTTATACCCAGTTATATTTTATGGCAAGATGTCAAGAAATGTAAATTTATGTAAACGATTAGTTAAACCTATCTTACCCCTGCCAGCAATGAATCTTGCAGCTAGGGTGATTTTGGCGTTTATACCACCTCAAAACTGAAGTGCAACCAAGTATAATCTTCGAGGACATTGGAGTGTAATCAGACAATTTTTATAAACATCTATGAACATTTTTACTGGTAAGGAATTGCGCCAACGGCTGGGCATCAAAATGCTATCTTTTGGTCTGGCTGGCTTACTGCTAGCCTGTAATCAAACCAAAACCGAAGAACCTGCGGCTCCGCCGCCCAAACCTAAGCCCACCAGCGATAAACCTCAAGTGGTAGCCACTAGTAGCGTGCTCTGTGACCTAACTAAGATGATTGCCGGAAACTCGATCGATCTCAAATGCCTGATTCCACCAGATAAAGAGCCCCAAACTTACGAAGCCAATATCACCGACTTAAACAACGCCGACGTTTTGCTTTACAACGGCTATGGACTAGAAGCGGGCATGGACAAAGCTATTAAAAGCAGTACCGCTGAAAAAAAGGTGGCAGTAGCTGAATTGGCAGTGCCTAATCCAGAAAAAAAAGACGGTAAACCAAATCCCTATCTCTGGCACAATGCTTTCCGGGCGTTAGAAATGGCTAAGACTATCAAACGAACTCTCTCTGATGTCGCTCCCAAAAATGCTGAACTCTATACTAAAAACTACGATACCTTTGACAAACAAATGACTGTGATGCAGGAGTGGCTCAAGCGTCAGATCGCCAGTATTGAACCCAAAGATCGACAACTTGTTAGTAGTAGGAACTCTTTAGTTTACTATTCTAACTCCTATAATATTGCCGTAGAAGGCTCAGCCTATGGCAATAGTACTGCTGACAAACCCACCCCAGAACAAGTTGACAAAACCGTAGCACGGCTTAAAAGACTAAAGATCAAAACTGTATTCAATGAAGTAAATACTGATCCACAGGCCCTCGCAGACATCGCCAAAAAAGCTGGCATCAAGGTAGCGAAAGGCGAACTTTATACCGATGGACTAGGTAAGGAAGGTAGTGATGCCGACACCTACATTAAAATGATGCAGCACAATACCAAAGTCATTTTGGAGGGGTTGGGCGGCAAATACACTGCTATCCAGCTACCCAAAGAAGCTAAAGACAAAGATAAAAAAGAAGGCAAAAAAAAGTAGGGCATATCGCCTAAATTTGGGAAGCTGGACTGTAACGAAGCTTGTATTTTCCGGCAGATTAACCAGCTTCTCTTCTAGGATAATTCCTAAGTTTTAAAAAACAGTCCGACATACTTCTTTACAAAGATGCCATGCGGACTCGAAACGTTTTAATCTAAGACTGGTCTAGTTTGCGCTAGGCAGTTATATTTTTTCGGAACTGGTGACAGCAAGTCTCCAGCGCCGTGTATGTAAAATCAGGTGCCCAGCTCAGTCCCAATCAGCTCGCGGCTTTCATTTGATCGCTGTAAAGCAGTATGGGCGGCAGGAACCAAGCTTAAAAGATACACATTTTAATGTTGGGAGATTAATAATCTAATGAGTGTTAAAGCCAGTGGTGGAAGCTCTGTTGCTCGTCCGCAACTATATCAAACCTTACCCGTCTCGAAAATTTCCCAAGCTGAGCAGCAAGACCGCTTCTTAGGCATCGGTGAACTCAGCGAGCTGACAAGTTATTTCAATTCTGGCAACCGGCGCATCGAAATCGCCCAGATTATTACAGCCAACTCCGACTTGATCGTCTCGCGGGCAGCCAACCGGATTTTTACCGGCGGCTCTCCAATGGCCTTTTTAGAAAAGCCCGACCAACCCGAAGAATCGATGAAGCTGACCGCCAGCGGCATTAAGACTTCAGAACTGGGTGGAGTCACCTTTGTCGAAAACAAAAGTGGTCTGTTTGATGGGGTTAAAAACCTGTTTACTGCCACTGGCAGCGGCCCAATTCCGTTAGGATTCCAAGCCATCAACGTATCGAAGTATGGCCCAAGCAACATGCAAAAATCCCTGCGGGATATGAGCTGGTTCTTGCGCTACCTGACTTATGCGATCGTGGCGGGCGACCCCAATATTTTGATCGTGAATACTCGTGGCCTACGAGAAATTATCGAAAGAGCTTGCTCCACAGCAGCCACGATCGTCGCTATCCAAGAAATGCGGGCGGCTTCGCTGGGCTACTTTAGTAAAGATGCTGAAGCTCGCGAAATGATTGGCACTTACTTTGATGCTCTGTTAACTGAGTTCAAGTCTTCCACACCTGCCAACAAGGTGCGCCAGCGTCCTACCGATGATCAACAGGGTCTGAGCTTGCCTCAGATTTACTCTGAAGCTGCCGAGCGTCGTCCGAAGTATGCAATGAAGCCCGGTTTATCGGCATTAGAAAAGAATGATGTAATCAAAGCAGCCTATCGGCAGATCTTTGAGCGCGACATTACTCGTGCTTACAGCCAATCCATCTCAGATTTAGAATCGAAGGTGAAAAATGGCGAAATCTCGATGAAAGAGTTTGTGCGCCGCATGGCCAAATCTCCTTTATATCGCCAACAGTTCTTCTTGCCTTTCATCAACAGTCGGGCATTAGAGTTAGCTTTCAAACACATTCTGGGTCGTGGGCCTTCCTCCCGTGAAGAAGTACAGAAGTATTTCTCGATCGTCTCTAGTAAAGGTCTGGCTGGTCTAGTCGATGCCTTGGTAGATTCCAACGAGTACAGCGATTACTTCGGCGAAGAAACCGTTCCTTACCTGCGCGGTTTGGGTCAAGAAGCCCAAGAATGTCGCAATTGGGGGCCACAGCAAGATCTATTTAGATACAGTGCGCCTTTCCGCAAAATTCCGAACTTCCTCACCACTTTTGCCTCCTACGAACAGCCCTTGCGTGATCAGCATGTGTATGGTTCGGGCAATGACCCGTTGGAAATTCAATTTGGTGCGATTTTCCCTAAAGAAACCCGGAACCCCAGCTACAGCCCCGCACCTTTCGGCAAAGACACCCGCCGGATTTTGGTTGCCCAAGGCCCTGGCATCAACAATCAGCTTAGCAATCCCGGCGCACGCGGTATAGCCCCTGGCACCTTAGGAGCCAAGGTCTTTAAGCTCGATCAGTTACCTGGCGGTAAAGGCAGCGTGAAGGGCACTAGTGTCACCTTCACCGAGGTTTCCACTCAAGCCATTATCAAAGCGGCGTATCTGCAAATCTTTGGTCGGGATGTTTACTCTGGTCAACGTCAGACCGTATTAGAAATCAAGCTAGAAAACGGCGATATCTCCATGCGAGAATTCGTGCGTGGCTTGGCTAAATCTGATGTCTTCCGCAACTTGTACTGGACTAAGTTGTATGTGGTGAAGGCGATCGAGTACATTCATCGTCGGTTGTTGGGTCGGCCCACTTATGGACGCAAAGAAATGAATATGTACTTTGATCTTTGCTCCAAGAAAGGCTTCTATGCTTTGGTAGACCAGATTATTGGCTCTAAGGAATATGAAGAAGCTTTTGGTGAGGACACTATTCCTTACGAACGCTATCTGACTCCAGCCGGGGTTAGTCAACGTAAGCTGCGCATCGGTAGCATTGCCGATACTGGCGTGGGCATCAATACTCAAGTCGAGGCTACTCCAAGATTTGTGGAGCTGGGTCATGTGAGCACCGAACGCTCTCTACCAGATATCACTTTCCGCACCAATCAAGGTGTAACCAAGAAGCGCGAACAAACCAAGGTGTTCAAGCTTACTCAAGCCAACGACAAAATTCAGCTCAACACTGTTGTCAAAGCAGCTTACCGCCAAATCTTTGAGCGCGACATCGCTCCTTACTTGCTTTCGGCCAGTGAGTTCAGCAAGCTAGAAAGCCAACTGGGCAACCAAGAAATCAATCTGAAGGAGTTCATCGAAGGTCTGGGTAATTCCTCGCTTTACATCAAGGAGTTCTACACCCCTTACCCGAATACCAAAGTAATCGAGTTAGGTACTAAGCACTTCTTGGGTCGGGCACCGTTGGATCAAGCTGAGATTCGTAAGTACAATCAAGTCTTGGCTTCTGCGGGTATTCGTGGCTTTATTGGTGCGATGGTCAACAGTATGGAATATCTCCAAGCTTTTGGTGAGGATGTAGTTCCTTACAACCGTTTCTTGACTCTACCTGCTGCGAATTATCCTAATACTCAGACTCTTTACAACAAGCTAACTAAACAAGATAAAACCTTGGTGGTGCCTAGCTTTTCATCATCGAAATCACGTTAGTGGTTAGATGTTAGCCAGCATTGAAATTAATAGTGCGACAATAGCAACTTAACTTTGAAACAAAGATGGGGTGAAAACCCCATCTTTGTTATTTGTATTAAAAATTCTCATCTAGATCAAAATAATAAATCTGTGCATCGATAAACCATTGCTGCACGAGTATCTACTCCTAACTTGACGAATATCCGCCGCAAATGGGTTGAAACTGTCCAGATACTAATACTTAACTGATTTGCAATCTGTTTATTACTGTTGCCTTTCGCGACAAGTGCAGCAATTTGTGTTTCTCTTTCTGTCAAAAAATTAGCTGTGTCTGAAGTGGTAATTGCCAAGTTTCCGTAAGTGTCCGATAGTCTACCGAAGAAGTAGAGTTCCGGTTGTTGGTGTTGAATCATTATCAACGGTGGGAATTAATGACGGATGCTCCATACCAAGACGCGCTGCTTGAACAGATTCTGTCAAAAAATCTAGGATTGAT